>NZ_JACGVK010000115.1:0-96671 GCF_014077185.1 Colwellia sp. MB02u-10 | reverse complement strand
GATGAAACAGGTCGCGTCATAAGAGAAGACAAACGAGGCGCTATCGATGCTAAAACCGCACAGATACTGTCAAGGCTGCACATCAGCGATGAAAGTTGGCTAAAACTCACCACAAACTTTGAAGGGATTTTCACTGGTGCTGTTGGCACCGCAGAGCATTTGTGTGAATTTACTGAACACGTGGGTTTAAAGCGAGCACACGGTAAAGCCAATGCTCAAGCTTGTTTGAATAGCGCTTAAACTTAACTACATGCTAAGACAGCAAGAAAAATACAGCTACCTTTGGGCAGCAAGTACCGCTTGCCTGACATTCACTCATTTAATGAAAATATATAAAAATCGATATACAAAGGCTTACCATATGAAGTACATGCATTGTTGTTGACCAATGGATAGCAGTGTTTCAGAGCATTATTATTGCGTAGAATTATCATGGGTGGCATGAATCATCGAATTATCATGGGTGGCATGAATCATCGCATGAATCATCAATCATCTGAAATGAATTATCTTCATAGATCTAGATTACTCAAAGCTAGCGTCTCTAATGGTTAATATTGCACTTTATAAAAACAAAAAAACACAAACTTTTATAACGTGATTATTTTTTTTACCTCATCAAGGCAAAAATCATATTTTTTCCAGTTTCCAATCGATTTATTGGAAATGGGCTGCCTTACTTGAACTGCACTTGCTGTTGACACGGGTGAAGGATTAGTTTGAATGTTTAAACATTGTTTCTGCCAGTCTAACTGGCAAAATTTCATTATCTTTTTTGCTTCATGTTCAGGATCATTAACTAATTTTTCATAGTTTGTGATCATAAAATTGTCAGGAAATTGTTTTTGCCAAAATTTCATCAACTCTATAAAGTGAGCATAAAACTTGGCTGTTGATGTTAGATCATTTGAGTAATAACAATAATCATAATTAAGGGAAAATATTTGTCTGTAGTTACTGACAATGGTGTCTAATGGATTTCTTTCTAAACAAACGATTTTAGATTTCGGTAGCGCTTTTAATATAAAGCCTACATTGAGAATGTTGAGCGGTAATTTATCCACAAACTTTTCACATTCACCTGATATGGCTAGAGTAGATTTAATATATTTTTCTCCAACAGATGTCAAATCACATTGTGCGGCCTTTAGAAGGTCCTCTTTCTGGTTGAGTTTTCGATGAGGTAAATTTGCAGCTTCCTTTAGCAATAGTTCAAAACTATGCAGTTCGCCAACACTGTTAACCTTGTGATGACCAGATAAAATTCGCTCTACTAATGTGGTGCCTGTTCTTGGCATACCAACAACAAAAATTGCTTGATCCGAATGATGGCCAGGCTGAAACTGAAGTTCAGGTGTTGAAAATGTTTCTTTAATGGCACTAAACATTTTTTCGTCTTCAGAAAAGTCGTAATTTACTTCTTTTATTCTACGTTTTTTAGCTTTATCTAAGGCTGTAAATGCCTTGGTGTAGTCATTTAATGCTTCGTATTCCGTTGCTAACGCATGGCTTAAATAAAGGAAGTCTTCGTGATTGTTAGCGTTCTCTCTTAATTGAACTAAACGGGTAATATGATTATTTTCTTGGGTAATACCGCCCAAACTTGTTAAAGCGGTATGTGCTTTGCAAAAGTTTGGCTCAAGCGATATTGATTTTTCATAGGCATTTCTTGCACCATTAAAGTCGCCTAAGTATTTTAAAGAAGAGGCTAAATTGAAATAAAAGCTGGCCTGATAATCGTCAAGATGAATTGCTTGACTGAATTTTTCTTTTGCTTTTTCATGTAGACCAATACGGCTAAAAACAACCCCTAAGGTATCGTATAAAATAGCAGAGGTTAACGTTACATTATAGAGCCTTTCAGCCCATAGTAAGCCATTGGTGACATCACCTTTTAATGTAAAACATTTAGCCAAGTAAACTATATACTTGCTATTGTCGGGTGATATTTTTATTGCACGATTAATAAGCTCAATAGCTTTATCTATATTGCCCGTACTTAACGGGATCATTGCTAACAAAAAGAATGCCTCAGCACATCCTCGATCTTGTTTAAGTACCTCAAGTAGGTGTTTATGTGCAGACGGGAAGTCATCTGTCTCTAATGCTGTTTGAGCCAACTTGATCAAATTATCAATAGGTAAAGGTGTCATAAATTTCATTAGTGTTATTTTTTGTCAACCTTATCAAAACATCGTTATTGATAAGGTTGACTAATAAAGGTTTACAATTCGAAGTTGTAATTAAAACGAACACCAATGGTACGTGGCTTAGTTATGTAATGACCATATGCCCGTTGTAAATTATCCACGCCTCTATTTTGGCTAGAAAATTTAGCGTTTCCGGCCCAAGATTTATCTCGGCGTACCGAAGTGTTTGCATATTTATCGAATAAATTATTGATATAAAGTGTCACAGACCAGCTCTCATTAGACAGTTTTGCGGATAAATTGCTTAATGCATAACCCGGCAATATTTCGCCATCTGCTTTTAAACCTGCTTTAGTATAAACATCACTTTGTGCTGTTAAACCGTAGCTAATATTTAATAATTTGTCACCCATTACTTCAGTTTCATAATCTACACCAAGAGAAAATTGATGCTCAGGTGCACCTGGTAATCGGTCACCATCAGCACCATCATAGTGATTTTGCAATGCACTTCCTGGTGTTGAAATTGATCCAAATAAATTAGGTGCAGCTTCTGTTAACTCTGCTTTGGCAAATGAATATGTCATGTAAGTAGTGAAGCTATCCCCAAGCATTGCTCGTGTTGAAAGTTCGACGCCTTTAGAATTTGCACTTCCAGCATTTGTAGTAATAAATACCGCTCCATTTTGAGTTACGCTAGAAACTTGAGCATCGTCCCAGCCCACATTGAAAATAGCAGCGTTTAGGTGCAGTCTATTGTTAAGCCAAGAACTTTTTATGCCTAGCTCAGTGTTGACTGTTTTATCTGGATCATAATCTAATTCGTGAGGTAGGGCACAAACTTGTGTTGATCCATCACATGCTGGTAATGCATTTGCGCCACCAAGCCTAAAACCTTCACTAATGGTAAAATAACTCATCACATCGGCGGTAAACTGATAGCCAGTATTAAACTTATACAAAGTATCATTACCTTTAGCCGACGTTTGTTGAAAAACTAAGTCATCTATACTTGCTACCGGGCCATCATAGAATGGCGCATGATTATCCGCTTTAGCTGATAAATCATATTCGAAGATACGTGTTCCTAGCGTTACAGACCATTTATCACTGATTTGATAAGCAATTTCACCAAAGATAGCTTGCTCTGTTTCTGATTTAGAGTTGACGTCTATATATTCTAAGTCACGTTCAATATTGGTATAAGTACCGTTAAACCAAGCATCAGTAATACCAATAGTATATTCTCTATCCTTAACGTTATCTTTGAGTTTGTTATAGTAATAACCCACGATCCAGCTAAAATCAGACTCCGATTTAGAGATTAATCGTAATTCTTGAGTAAAAGTGTCGCTAGATTTTTGATCATGTGAAAAGGCTGGGAAATCAGCATATCCGCTATATATATCCATTAATAAATCAGTCTGGTCGCGTAAACCATCATCTTTGTGTGTAGATTTACCCGTAGCAGAAACAAGCTGAGCAAAATCTAAGTCGAATTCTAATTCTAAACTTAGTAGTGTATCTTTATTCTCATTAGGTTCCTCAAAACGACGTACTGATTCAAATTGTCCAACTTGGCCAAATAAACGATTGTTGGTACTTAATGTATCCTGTTGTACGATTGAATTACCACCAGCATCTTGTTTTTGATAAAAATAATTTAGTGTGCCATTAAACCAATCAGACGGGTTCCAGCGCAATGAAACACGCGCCGTAGTGGTACTTTCATCGTTTGCGTCTTTCTTTTGTTTTAAATTGGCTGAAATATCAGCATCATCATTCCAATCAGGGTCAGGGCTGGAAACGCCAACTTCTTTAAGTAAATAATTGTAATCAACATAACCAGGGGAGTCATAATAATTAACATTGAATCTAACCGCTAACTTGTCTTCTATAATGGGGGTGTTAAAAACAAAACCTATTTCTTTACCTGTTCCGTCACTTTCATTCAATGAAAATATGTCACCAGTGATACTACCTTCTGTTATATCAAGTTCAGGCTTATTTGGAATGTATCGTATTGCACCAGCTAGAGAGCCTCCACCATACAAGGTTCCTTGTGGCCCAATAAGAACCTCTACACGTTCCATATCTTTAAGGCGAAAGTCAGCTCTAAGTGGAACCTCACCTAAATAAGTAGCAACAGTACCTCCATCACTTTCCCTATCAGACGAAGTAGTATTCAACCCTCGAACAATAATCGTCGCACTTTCTCGTCCACCTTGGTCTGAAATGGTTAAACCTGGTACCCAGCGTGCAACATCTTCAGGTGAGGAAATATTTTGATCTTTCATTACATCACTATCAAGTGCAGTGACATTGAGTGGGGTTGATTGCACACTTGAAGAGCGTCTGGATGCCGTGACTTGAATTACTTCAATACCTTTTGCCTCAGATGCTTTATTTGGTACTTCTTCTGCTAAAGCATAACCAGGCAACATTAGGATTGATCCTACGGTGATACAAAGTATAGACTTATTAAATTCTTTATAGCTTTTATAGTTTTTACTCATACTTTTCCCGTTATTTAAGTGAATATTAATATTCAATCATGTTTTATTTGAAATGTGACAGGTGGATATTAGTTTTCTTTTTACTCGATAAATAATATCAAGTTGAAGTTTTATTTTTACTCGATAAATAATAACAAGTTAAAGCAGAGTAAAACCCCAAATATTAATAAAATACATTCTAATAAGTCTGAAATTTTATATTATTATAGTGATTATTCTTATTCCTGAAATGGATTCGTATGCTAAAATCATTCATTGTTTAATAATTAGTAAAATAATCTGTATTAAAATACAGTTAGTTTTGATTAAGTTAAAGGTAAGTAAATTGAGAAGTAGCCATAATAAAGCAGATTTAGATAGAATAGATTTAAAGATCATAATGGCTTTATCTCGTGATGGCAGAATGACTAAATTACAATTAGCTGAAGAAGTAGGTCTTTCTGCAACACCTTGTTGGGAGAGAATGAAAAAATTAGAAAAGAAAGGTGTGATTAAGGGTTATCACGCAGCATTAAATCTTAATAAAATAATTCATGTTTCTTATTTTAGGGTAGAGGTTTCGATAAAAAATTATTCTACTTCGAAAGCCAATGAGTTTGAAAAGTTGATTTATGACATCCCAGAAGTAATTGAGTGTGAGGCTGTTTTAGGTGATATTGATTATTTATTGAAAGTCGTATCTCCTGAACTTGAAGGTTATCAAAAGACTATCGATTTTTTATTAGGAAATTCCTCACTACATATCAAACATAAAACCATTCCTGTATCTAAGACAGTTAAAGAAATATCACATCTCAATATCTCAGATCTTTACTCTAAATAAACAAATAAATGAGCTGGTTGAAATTTTTTTGTGGTTAGACTCAATCAAATGTGGAAGTATGATCTCCCACATTTGATTTCTTATACGAATTAATCTGAGATATTAGAGGCTACTTTAAAGACACCAGGTCTATTATTAGTGACTTTATTATCTTTGAAAACACGAACTCCGTTAACCCAAACACCTATAATACCCTCTGATAAAAGGCTTGGAGATTCCATTGACGCTCTATCTGTGATGGTATTTAAATCAAACAGTACTAGATCGGCGTCTAAATTAGTTTTGATTTCACCAACCCCTTTTAAGTTTATATGTGCTGCACTTAAAGAAGTCATTTTATGTATCATTTGTTCAATAGTTAATGTTTTTTGCTCTTTTACGTATTTTCGTATGGCACGTGGAAATGCACCAAAGCCTCTTGGATGACCTTGGCTTGCACCATCTGAACAGACATTACTGTGCTGCCATGACATAAAATTAGTTATATCATTTTCTGACATACTAACGCCTAATACCATTTCACGAATACCATTCGAGCGTTCAAGTTGTTCTTTAGATAGCTCGCCATACGCATCACGAATGAGTTGTAAATAAGTCTCTTCATTTGTTTGATTTCTTAAAATGGCTATTTCAGCTATATTTTTGCCTATTAAACTAGGATCAGGCGCATATGCAGTAAGAGTTAACTTATTAGCGGGTGCTAAATTTTTTAATGCAAATCGTGCAGCATCAAGATCATTAAAGTCTCGTTCAGGCAACAACACTGTTAGTGTTGCTTCCCAATAAGTGTAAGGGTAAATATCTGCTGATATATTAATGCCTTCAGCTCTTGCAGCTTCAAGACGATGTATCACCCTCTCTGATTGTCCCCATAAATTAACTGCAGCAAGCTTTATATGTGAAATTTGAACAGGTATTTTCGCTTCTTTACCAATATTAATTATCTCTTCAAGTGCAGCGTCAAAAGCTCTATCTTCACTGCGGATGTGGCTAATGTATATTCCGCCAAGTTTTGAAGCTGTTTTGGCTAAAGCAATAATTTCGTCTTTCGTTGAATAAATACCAGGGTCGTATTCAAGGCCTGTAGATAAGCCTAATGAGCCATTTTTCATGTCTTTAGTTAGTAAAACTTGCATTTCAGCAATTTCATCAGAGGTAGCTTCTCGTTTAAAATCTTCTCCCATCACTAGTGAGCGTATCCAGCCATGACCAGTGTAGGTTACAAGGTTAATAGCTATTGGATTGTTCGTTATTTTCTTATTAAGATCACCTTTAATCTGACGAGAATACCCGTCGCTACCTATAGCTATTGTCGTAATACCTTGTGATATTGCAGCCGTAGCATCTGTATTTTCTTCAAGGCCATAATCATGATGGCTATGCGTATCAATAAAACCTGGGGCAAGTATTAAACCGGTTCCGTCAATGGTTGTATCTCTCGATGTTTGATTTAAATCGCCAATTTCTAAAATTCCATCTTTGCTAAAGCGTACATCGCCTAAATAAGCAGGAGCACCCGTCCCATCAATAATCATTGCATTCTCAACTAACTGAGTTTGTTCGACACTGCTATCAGAGTTGTTAGTAATATTGTTATTTGTGCAGCTAACAATAAGTAGTGGAAGAAAAATATACCCCAAGAGTTGCTTGCGAGTATTAGTAAATAGCTGACTTGTAAAATGACATTTTTTTATCATGTTGTACCTTTAAATAAGTTATAACAATTCGTAAAATCAAACAACTTAAATAGTAAACTACTAGGTTGGTTTGATTTTACAGCTTTTTAATTACTTATTGATTTTAAAGTAATTAATCACAATCATTCTAATAATGAATATAAAATTATAGTAATACTGAGCAAGATTAGTCTCTAATATTAGAATGATATTTAGAGAGAATCGCTGAACAGTGCTGTTTTGAGTTATTTGTTTTTTTAATACACATAAACTTATTTAAAATGTACGGTTAAATCAAAAACATGAACATTTAAGTCTACGTAGATTCATATTACGTTAGTGATAGCTCTTATTAATATATTTTGAATTCATCGCACTTAATACGCCTTGATACGATAACCGAAATTCAACTTTATCACCCAGTCTATATTTTTTTTCTACATCAGAAATATCTAAGACAAGGTGATCGCTGCTCATACCTAGTATTTTGATGTTTTTATCAACGGAATATAAATCTTCACAATTGATATCTTGTCGGCCAATGGCACATAGGGCTTTTTTTCTAATACCTAAATCCTCAAAAAAGGGTTTATTTCCAAAAGCATCAAGGCCTATTTCTCCTATTGGTCGCGAGGGTTTATCCATCATCTCTATAATTTCGACGACTAAAGTAAATGCATCGAATTTAAGCCCATCAATTCTTTCATCGTTTAAACCTATCCCCATAAAGATAGAAGCGCCTAATCTTAGTTGATTGACTTCAATAGGCATTTTATTACTAGTCAACAAACCTAAGATTCCAGAATTTCCACCGGAAACAACGTCAAATTTTATCTGATATTTTTTTTCTATCTTATCTTTGATATTGACGAATTTACTGAGAATTTTTGTACTTGGAATGACGCCACCAAAGCAGGTAAGGTTTGTACCGATACCTAATAAGTGGATTCCTTTTAGCAGTAAAATATCTCCAATGGTTTTATCTAAAAGATCTATATCAATAATACCCTCTCGTAAATCCCCTAAATCAACCATTAAAATAATGTCGTGTATTTTATTTTTACTACTAGCTACTTCCGATATTTTTCGGATTATTTCAATTTCAGAATTAAGGGATACATCGACTAAATCAACCACTTTGTCAATTTGACTGAGCATTGGCAGACGTAAGAGTAACTTTTTGCCTGTAAAACCTTTCATGTCTTTAAAATTTTCAAGCCTGGAGTCTGCAATGACTTTTGCACCTAAGTCAATGATGCTACTGATTACTCTTTCATCTCCGCACATCAGTTTGACAACGACAGCAACGTCTATGCCAGATGCTTTACACTGATTAACTAATCGCGTCATATTATGCTTAATTGCATCTAACTTGATTTCTATTCTAGGGTACATACGATACTGCTCTTTATCTTAATTTGCCAAATTGAACAAGACGTTAATGGATGATAGAGTTCCGTGAATTTTTATACAGCACACCTATTAAAGAAGCGGTGTAGCCCTATAACGTCTTATTTAAAAAGGAATGTGTGGAAAAATTCAATTGTTAGATATGTTGGTTGTTTTGCTGAATCGAATGATTAATCGAAGACAGCTCAGGAACTTTTGGTTTATAAATCACTTTAAATAAGGTCAAAGCGCAAATAATGCCAATTAATGGGCTTAATATGTTGAACAAAGCATAGGGCATATAATCTAGTGTATTTACGCCTAATGTTACTGCCATAAATGCTCCACAAGTATTCCATGGTATTAATACAGAAGTGACAGTACCGGCATCTTCAAGCGCCCTTGATAAATTTAAAGGATCTAACCCCTTATTTTCATACTCTTGCTTAAATGCACGCCCAGGCAAAACAACGGCTAAGCTTTGATCTGAAGCGATTAGATTAACGCCAAATGCTGTACCCAATGTCGACACAATAAGTCCCTTAGCACTATCTACATTTTTGAGTACGTAACTGACTAACTTTTTAAGTAAACCTACTGATTCCATCACACCACCTAAAGAAAGCGCACAGATAATTAGCCAAATTGTATTTAGCATACTGTTCATTCCTCCTTTGGATAGTAACCCTCTTACAAGCTCGTTTTCTGTAGATGACTCATAGCCATTATAGGCAGTCGTCCAAACCCCTTTAAAAATAGCGAGTGGTGTTGATAAATTATGGTCTGTGCCCATCATTTTTAAAATAGCTTCTTGCTGAAAGACAACCGCAAAAATTATTCCAATGAATGACCCCATAAGTACTGTAGGCAAGGCAGGTACTTTTGCGCGTGCCATTAGAAATAACACTAGCATGGGAATTAATAGGTGTAGCCCGATAGTAAACTCACCTTTAATGGACTGAGCAATGATGTCAATTTCTTTTGGATCTATTATTGACGTTTCGTTCAAAGACAAAATTGTAAATAAGACAAGTGAAATAACAAATGCAGGCACTGTTGTCCATGTCATATGGCGGATGTGAGAAAACAACTCACTACCAGCAACTGATGGAGCAAGGTTGGTTGAATCAGATAGGGGTGACATTTTATCTCCCATATAGGCACCAGAGATAATAGCGCCAGCTGAAATAGCAGGGTCTAAACCAAGGCTATACGATATCCCCATTAATCCAACACCAACAGTGCCCGCGGTAGACCAACTACTTCCAATCGAAATAGAGACAATTGCACATAACAAACAACTAGATACATAAAACCACTGAGGCGATAACATTTCCATGCCAAAAACAAGTAATGTTGGTACTGTGCCTGACAAAATCCAAGTGCCAATAAGCATACCCACCGATAAAATAATTAAGATTGAACCCATTGCAGAATGAATACTATTAGTTATACCCTTTTGTATATCATCCCATCGATATCCATTTTTATAACCGATAATACCTGCAACAGATGCGGCCAAAATTAGTGTTAATTGATTGGGGCCTAAAGCTGCATCAGGACCAAAAATAAAAACTGATAATGATAAGAATATAATTAGAAAGAATATTGGAGTAAGCGCATCTAGTAAGCTTGGTTCTTTTATTATTTTATTTGATTTTGATATCTTTGTTTTTGACATAAGTTATAGCAGCCTTCTCAAAATAATTTAATAATTGTGCAAATTAATCTATCTAAGAACGAGATAGAAAAATTTATAAGAAAATAATATCAACTGCTAGCAAAATTAATCTCTGATTATTACGCTTATTTCGAAGAATAAACCTAAAATTTGATAAGATGCTGGGTAAATAGACTTTAAGGTAATCATTAAGCATCAAAATTAATAATTCACGTCATATATTTATGAGTAATTAGGCGCCATGAGAGTCATAGAGCCTTAGATGAGCACATTCAAAGTGTTATCTATTACGGAATTCTGTTTGCTACTTATCACTTCTGAAATACGCAAAGTGATAGTGTAGTTTCCACTAGTTCAATTTCGCCAAGTCGTAAACCCAACGAACATAGGTTTGTTTAGTTACCATTGAAAAGTGTCTAACTTGCTTCCAAACAGGGTTGAGTAGCAAGTTAATTGTGGCTGGAATACGTACAAAGTTAGCATTAGCCGTTTTATGATGCTCGACCGCTTTGCTAGCTTTCCAGCTGTCAGTCTTGATCAAAACCTATAAAGCCAAAGTGATAGTAATAGTTCAAGCTTGAGCTAATACATATTATCAGCAGCTAAGGTTTCAAAACGGCCTGAAGCGACTTTATTTTTATTATGCTGATATATTTGCCAATGGTTATTAACTCTATAATAACAAAAATAAAATATTACTTTGCCATTTAAAACACAGATACCCCAATCAAACTCTGTCTACCAATATTCTGTGCAATCAGTAACAACGAACGGGTAAATATCATTAGTACTTATTAGCACATATCGATTAGATAGAAAAAAAACCTCATTCGCTGGTGAACAGTGTGGTGAACAGTGGTTATGATAAGCAGTACCTTTATCTAGATGAACCTGATCCAGATGAAAAGTTTCAAGATCATAATGATTGCCAATATATACCGATTCTATTTGATGACTTTGAACGAATGCCAGTATTTGCTGCAAGAATAATAATAACTTCCATACAAATCAATAAGTAATAAAAATTATATCGGTTAACAAAATTATGTAATCAGACTGACAAAAATATTTAACTATCAATTGTTAATAAAAATAGCGAGTATTCCCACAATAGTATTTATTAATAACAAAAGAGCACATCATGAATACTTACTCAACTTCACCATCGAGTAATAAAAAAAAATTGAATAACGAATTAACTGAGTTTGATTTATCTCATCAAAGTCAATTTGCTAATTCAAAACATTTTAGAGACAGAACAAATGCATCTGGCCATCAGAAGCAAGCCAGTAAAAAAGTGCATAAAAAGTTACGTGATGTTTTTGATGATGATGACTATGAAGTTGAAGAGTGAAGTTGAGAGTGAAAATGAAGACTGTAATTAAAGAGTGAACTTGCAGCGATAATATCAAGATAAAAAAACGCCTCGCTAAGGGGATTTCATCACCTGACATTGTTCAATGACAGTATATCTTCTTGTAAGATCGGTGAAGCCCACTTGATTTAGGCGTTAAAATAGCCATTGATTGCATGTTAACTTTTGATGGCTTGACTCAATTCATCAGTGTCTATCCTTAACCCTCCCCTGGTCTGCAGCCAAATTGTGATGTAAACCTGTCAAGCTAGGTACAAATACCACTCCCTTTTTAATGACTCTAATCAAGACACTAATGTTACCTAAGTTCAGCAAATTTTATTCATTGCATTGTGCTAAAACAGCTAAAAATTAGCCTGTAATTTATCTGGTTTGATCATGCTTGTTTACTGTATATTTTTAAAATGTTTACAAAATATGTAGCGATAAAAAAAGATCAGAATAAGTTAAGGATTAGCAAGTCAGAGCGTTATAAGTGACCTCATCAGTCAACTTGCCTATTACATACTAAAAAATAGAGCCTTTGTATAAGTCACTTTCTTATAAAGCTATGCAGATAACTTTATGTAGACTAAATACCTGTAATGTTTTTCATTTATCACACCATACCTTCCTTCTAAATTATGTATTGTTATTTTTTGGCTATTAGCTGCATGACATTGTTCTTTGTGTGGTATTGATATTGATAAGACTCGCCTAAATTAAGCTCGCCTGACAATTACAGTGATTATTTATACTTTTGTTGTGCACCTAATGTGTGCGTCATCGTGATTGTGTTGTGCATGCAAACCTAATTTATAGACCCCTCCTCTACAAAAAATAAATTAAAAGCAACAAAAACAATAGGATAATAAAAATATCTGTAATGGCATTACATTTGCAGTTACATTTATATTTGAAGAATGTTCTTCGTATTGTGTAAGCCCGCCAGCTGAGTTAATAACCAAGCCATTGTTATGATTAACAGGGCAATGGCGTCTTGCATTAATAAAAACACAAATGTTAATTTTTAGGAGTTGTGGTATGAGTGGTCAAGGTAGTCTCAATATTTTTTCTTTCAAAGGTAAGATGAAAGCCTTACATATGAGTTGGATAGCGTTTTTCATTACGTTTGCTGTTTGGTTTAACTTTGCCCCCTTAGTATCGGTAATTGCAGACTCATTAGGCTTAACGAAAGCTGAAATAAAAACCTTAATGTTATTAAACGTAGCCTTAACCATTCCAGCGCGCGTTGTCATTGGCATGCTGACCGACAAATATGGTCCTCGCTTAACCTTTGCCGTATTACTTGCGGTATGTAGCCTTCCTTGTTTTATGTTTGCTTTTTCAAGCACCTTTGAGCAAGCGGCCTTATCTCGCTTTTTATTAGGTTTTATTGGTGCCGGTTTTGTTATCGGTATTCGTATGGTGTCTGAATGGTTCCCGGCTAATGAGCTTGGCACGGCTGAAGGTATTTATGGTGGCTGGGGTAACTTTGGTTCAGCTGCTGCAGCCATGTCACTACCGACACTTGCCTTGGCATTTGGTGGTGAAGACGGTTGGAGATACGCGGTTGCCTTTACCGGTGCATTAAGCTTAATTTTCAGTGTTATCTGGTATCAAAACGTCACTGACACGCCTAAAGGTTCAACCTACTTTAAACCTAAACACACAGGTGCGATGGAAGTAACCTCAACCGGTGACTTCTTCTTATTATTATTAATGAAAATTCCTATGTACGGTGCTTTAGCCTTACTGACATGGAAATTATCACCTGCTGGTGTAAGTTTATTGTCAGCACAAAGTGCACTTATTGCCTACATTAGCTTAGTGGTTTTATTTGCCATTGAAGTAAAACAAACTATTAAAGTTAACGGCCATTTATTTTCAAAGCCCGTTGAAGAAATTCACCGTTATAAGTTCAAGCAAGTGGCCGTATTAAACATTCTATACTTTGCTACTTTTGGTTCAGAATTAGCTGTTGTCTCTATGTTACCGTTATTTTTCGCTGAAACCTTCGAATTAAGCATGGTTTACGCAGCCATGTTAGCCTCTACTTATGCCTTTATGAACTTAATGTCTCGCCCTGGTGGCGGTTGGTTATCAGACCGCTTTGGTCGTAAAAAAACCTTATTAATTTTAACAGCTGGCTTAGCACTGGGTTATTTAGGCATGTCGGAAATTACTGGTGAATGGCCTTTAGCCTTAGCCGTAGCAACCGCGATGGCTTGTTCATTCTTCGTGCAAGCAGGTGAAGGTGCTGTATTTGCTGCCGTGCCTTTAATTAAACGTCGTTTAACCGGACAAATTGCTGGTATGACCGGCGCTTATGGTAACGTGGGTGCAGTGGTTTATTTAACGGTATTAACCATGGTTGATTATTCAACCTTCTTTTTGGTGATAGCAGCGACTGCTGTGGTCGGCTTTGTTACCTTATTCTTTATGCAAGAGCCTAAGGGTACTATTACCGAAGTACGTGCAGATGGCACGGTAGAATTAATTAAAGTTGGTCACTAACAAAACATGAACAGTGAAAAAAAAACTCGCCAAAGTACGGTGGCTGATTTACAGCTGTGCTTTGGCGGTTTTTCTGCTAAAGGTTTGAAAGCGGAAAACCAAGATGCTTTCGCGGCCATTGTGCCTAAAAAACTTGAATTACGCGCTAAAGGCGCGGTTGCTGCCATTGCTGATGGGGTATCAAGCGCCAGTAAAGCCGCTGATGCCTCACAACTTGCCGTGACTCAATTTATTACAGAGTATCTTGCAACCCCACAAACATGGTCAACAGAAAAGTCTGCGGCTAAGGTATTAACTAGCTTAAATAACTGGTTGTATTCACAAAGTGGCTTTATTGATGATTTAGCCGATCCAAACGCCCCACAGTGGCTAACCACTTTTTCAGCCCTTATTGCTAAATCAACCACAGGTTATATCTTTCATGTTGGCGATACCCGCATAACAAAATATCGTCATCAACAATTAGAAGTTATTACCCGTGATCATAATCGCAAGCAAATTGGCCAACAGGATTTATTAACACGCGCATTAGGTGGCGATAATCGTTTAGAAGTTGATGTACACCAAATAGATTTACAGCCGCGTGATTTATACATGCTAAGTTGCGATGGCATTCATGATTATATGTCCAAAGCTGTTTTTAAAGCCCTGTTTGATTCATTGCCGTTAGCGCCAGAAAAGTCAGACTTAGAAGCGCTGGCAAAAAAAATTGTTGCAACCGCACTTGAGCGCGGTAGTGATGACAATGTCACTTGTTTACTGGTCTATATTGACGCAGTACCCAATCGTAAACTGGCGGAAATTGAACGTGATTTGAGCTCAAAAACCATCCCACCAGCATTAAAGGTTGGCCAGAAACTTGATGGCTACCTGGTTAAAAAAGTGATCCACGCCAGCATTCGCTCACATTTGTATTTAGTCATCGATATTAAAACAGATAAACCTTATGTGTTAAAAGCACCATCAGCTAATTTTTCAGACGACGCGCTTTATTTGCAAGGCTTTATGCGTGAAGCTTGGGTTGGTGAACGCATTAAGCACGCTAACGTTATGCGGGTGATACAAGGTAATCAAGACAGTCCTTTTTTGTACCATGTCTGTGAATATATTAAAGGGCAAACTTTAAGTGAGTGGTTACATGACAATCCTAAACCTAACATTGCACAAGTTCGTGATGTAATGAAACAAGTGATCAGCGCATTACGATCGTTTCAACGTTTAGATCTTGTTCATCGCGACTTAAAACCCGACAACATAATGATCGATGAATATGGTCAAATTAAATTGATTGATTACGGCACTGTATTTGTCGCTTCACTTGATGAAAACCAAGAAACCATCAAAGAAGAAGTACCGCAAGGCTCTTTAAATTATATTGCGCCTGAAACCTTATTACACATGCAAGCAGATAATCAAAGTGATCTATTTTCACTGGGGGTTATTTGTTATGAAATGCTGTCAGGCGAACTGCCTTACAAACCTATGCAACGTGCTGAAGTCACCATTAAGGCTTATAGCGATATGCAATATCGCAGCATTAAACAGTTTCGACCTGAACTGCCCTTGTGGTTAGATCTCAGCTTACAAAAAGCAACGGCGGCCGATCCGAGACTACGCTACCAAGCCTTTTCAGAATTCTTTACTGATTTAAGTAAACCCAGTTCATCTGCTGTTGAAGCATACAAAAAACAACCTTTGCTAGCGCGTAATCCTTTATTATTTTGGCAATCAGTATCCGCCTTGTTATTTATTGGCTTGATGATATCTTTGCTTAATTAATCAAGCGATGGACCTAGGTTGATTAATTAAGCTTCACACACCCGATAAATTGCTTTGATTTATAATGGCTAATATAATGGCTAAGGCTGGCTAAAAAATGCCTAAAGTGTAAACCGTCTCTTCTAACTTAGTATGATATAAGCGCGATACCTAAGCCTGTGCCATTTTCAGTGATCCGCGCTAGTACACAGTCACTTATCTTGTACGCCTACTTGCTGCACATCATAATCGCGTACACCATTACCGCACATTATTGGTGCGCTAACCTCTTCACCATAGTGCAAAAACGCTACTTCGACCCACCACCTAAACCCTATCTATTTGAATTTATTGATATAAATCAACTGGTTCGTTTATTGCAGATAACAAACCATTATCTAGTTCCGCTAGTGCAGCGGTAATTTAAAGAAGTAGGATTGTAATAAATGAACACACCAGCTCAAAAAATCGTCGTCGTTGGCAATGGCATGGTTGGCCATCACTTTGTTGATGAAATGGCGAAACATGCCGGCTATGAAATTACCGTATTATCAGCTGAAGACCGTTTAGCTTATGACCGTGTTCACTTATCAGAGTATTTTTCTGGAAAAACCGCTGATGACTTAGCCATGACAACGCCAGCATACTACAACGAAATCGGTGTTAAATTTTTCACCAACGCGAAAGTCACTCACATTGATAAAGCCGCGAAAGTGGTAACCACTGAAGCAGGCGAAACTTACGCTTACGACAAGTTAGTCATGGCAACGGGCTCATACCCTTTTGTTCCTCCTATTCCAGGTAAAGAGCGTGACCATTGCTTGGTTTATCGTACTATTCAAGATTTAGAAGACATTCAAGCGTCAGCTAAAGCTGGTAAAGTTGGTGTGGTTGTTGGTGGTGGTTTATTAGGTTTAGAAGCCGCTAACGCCCTTAAAGAACTGGGCCTGCAGACACACGTGGTTGAATTTGCGCCACAATTGATGGGTGTGCAATTAGACAAAGACGGCGGCGCTTTACTGCGTTCAATGATCGAAGGCATTGGCGTACAAGTACATACTCAAAAAGCCACCAGCGAAATTGTTGACGGCGAAGAATGCGTTCACCGGATGAATTTTGCTGACGGATCGCATTTAGAAACTGACGTTATCTTATTCTCAGCAGGTATTCGCCCCTATGATAACTTAGCCCGTGAATTTGATTTAGCGGTTGGCGAACGTGGCGGTATTGTGGTTGATAACTACTGTAAAACCTCTGACGAAAGCATTTACGCTATTGGCGAGTGTGCTTTATGGAATAACTTTATCTTCGGTTTAGTCGCGCCGGGTTACACCATGGCTAAGGTGACTGCCGATAACATTATTAACGGTGAGCAACAATTTACCGGTGCTGACATGAGCACTAAGTTGAAGTTAATGGGCATGGACGTAGGGTCAATTGGCGATGCCCATGCGCGTACTGAAGGTTGTAAAACCTATGTTTATTCAAATCAACCCGATCAAATTTATAAAAAAATAGTCGTCAGTGCCGATGGTAAAGAATTATTAGGCGCGGTGTTAGTCGGTGATACCAGCGAATACGATGCCTTATTGCAATACGCCCTCAATGGTATTGAGTTACCTGAAAACCCCGACGGTTTAATTTTACCCAGCTCAGGCGAAAAACCCACCTTAGGCGTTGATGCACTACCCGATACAGCCACCATATGTTCATGTTTGAATGTCACTAAAGGCGACATTATTGCCGCTCTTGATTGTGGTGCAATTGATGTTGGTGAAGTTAAGTCTTCAACAAAAGCCGGCAGCGGTTGTGGCGGTTGTGCGGCATTATTGAAAAAAGTAACAGATCACGAATTAGAAAAACGCGGTGTTGAAATTAGCACTGACCTTTGTGAACACTTTGCTTACAGCCGTGTTGAGTTATTTCACATTGTGCAAGCAGAACAAATTAAAACCTTTGACCTGTTAATAGAAAAACACGGTTCAGGTTTAGGCTGTGAAATTTGTAAGCCAGCAGCCGCGTCTATTCTCGCTTCGGTGTGGAACGATTACATATTAAAACCCGACCATGTATCACTGCAAGACACCAACGATGTCTTTCTAGGTAATATGCAAAAAGATGGTACTTATTCTGTCGTTCCCCGTATGCCAGGCGGTGAAGTAACCCCAGATAAGTTAATTGTTATTGGTGAAGTCGCTAAAGAATATAACCTCTATACCAAAGTAACTGGCGGCCAACGTATCGATTTATTCGGCGCACGTGTTGACCAATTACCGGCGATATGGAAACGCTTAATTGATGCGGGTATGGAAACAGGTCACGCCTACGGTAAATCGTTACGAACAGTTAAATCTTGTGTCGGCAGCACTTGGTGTCGTTACGGCCAACAAGACAGCATGGCAATGGCCATTTTCTTAGAAGATCGCTATAAAGGTTTACGTTCTCCTCATAAAATTAAGTTTGCGGTCTCAGGCTGTACACGCGAGTGTGCAGAAGCGCAAAGTAAAGACATTGGTATTATTGCTACTGAAAACGGCTGGAACTTGTACGTCAGTGGTAATGGCGGCATGAAGCCTCGCCATGGCGACTTATTCGCCATTGATTTAGATGATGAAACCTTAGTGAAATATATTGATCGATACTTAATGTTTTATGTCCGTACCGCGGATCGTTTAACCCGTACTTCTGTCTGGTTAGAGAACCTAGAAGGCGGTTTAGCCTACATGGAAAAAATAGTTAAAGACGATCACTTAGGAATTAATGCTGAATTAGAAAAACAAATGCAAAATGTCGTTGATACCTACCAATGTGAGTGGAAAACAACGATTGAAAGTGAAGAACAATTAAAACGTTTCCGTCAGTTTGTTAACTCTGACACCGTCGATAACAACATAGAATTCGTTACTGAGCGTGATCAAATTCGCCCCGCTCAAGGTGATGAGAAAAAATATGGCGTTCAAATTCAAGCCGTTGATTTAACACCTGCATAAACAAGCTTTACGAATAAGGAAAGAAAAAAATGATAACAGAAAATAGCTGGCAAACCATCTGCCCCACCAGTGATTTAATTAAAAATTCAGGTGTTTGTGCCTTATTAGCAAACGAAGAGCAAGTGGCTTTATTCCAAGTAGGTAACGACAAAATTTATGCGGTTTCTAACTTTGACCCCTTTGGTAAAGCCAACGTTTTATATCGCGGTTTAATTGGCGAAACTAAGGGCGAGGTTTACGTTGCTTCACCCTTATTAAAACAGCGTTTTGTTTTAAACTCTGGTGCCTGTTTAGATGATGACACCTTGGCAATTAAAACCTATGAAACACGGGTTACCGATGGCCAATTAGAAATATTTGGTTAAGGATTTTACCCTTTATTTTCATAAAAAATCCTAGCTAAGTTAACGATGCTGGGATTTTATTTTTACCATTCATTATTAAATTTAAGCGTAATATGACTCACTTAGCATGTGCCACAAAAAAGTCTGCATACGCTAAGATTAATTATCCCAATTCTACATACTACTGTGTTTAAAACAGTTCCATCCTGGAACAGGCTATTTTGGTGCATCTCTGCATCACGAACTCATAAAAACGAGTATAAAAAACTAAAGTACAAACCTAACCAATTGATATTAAATAAATTAAATTTATGGTATAAATTATGCTTAAATATTTTAAATATACTTAATTCTTGATTTTAATTTGAATAAATTGAAAAATAAAACCTTGTCTTTGCCTAATAAAAATACGATACATCAGGATGTTCCTTCAGGATTAAAAGTATTGCTTGCCGAAATAAACCATGCAAAAGCAAAGGTATTAATGAGCGTACTGATAAATGAGCAATATGATATCTATCATGTTGCTCATTCTGGCGTACCTTTATTAAGAGATGTTGAACAGCTAAACCCAGACGTTATCATTATTGATATAGAATCTCCAAACAGAGATATGCTTGAAAATCTCAATAAAATTTCTCAATTCGCCCCAAAACCTATCGTAGTTTTTTCAGAACAACAATGTGCCAATACTACCATTAATCAGATGGTCAAATCAGGGGTTAGTGCTTATGTTGTAGGGGAAGTTAACCAAACAAGAGTGAAATCAATTATTGATGTGGCTATTGCGAGATTTGAGCTTTTTCAGGGCCTAAAACAAGAACTTGCTGACACTAAACAAAAACTGTCTAGTCAGAAAAGCATCGATAAAGCTAAACGTTGGTTAATGGAAACAAAACAACTGTCTGAAATAGATGCGTATCACTTCATTCGCAAAATAGCGATGGATAACAGCCAGAAAATGGATGATGTTGCCAAAAACATCCTTGCTGTTGCTAGCATTTTTTAGATAATTAAAAAGCGTTTTAAAGCACTGTAGAGAATATCAATTATGTTTAATATTGAAAAAAAAAATATAACCCTTGGCTTTATGCCATTAACAGATAGTGCCCCCTTGGTCATTGCTCATGAAATGGGATTTTTCGAAAAATGGGGACTTAACGTAAACCTAACCAAACAAAATTCTTGGGCCACATTAAGAGATAAATTGCATAGCGAAGTTATTGACGCCGCCCAAATGTTAGCCCCTATGCCCATTGCCAGTAACTTAGGTTTACACGGACAAAAGTCAACCGTGATTGCCCCAATGATATTGAGTCGTAACGGTAATGGCATCACGTTATCGACTAAACTCTACCAAAAAATATTATTACAACACAATACCAATGAGATCAGTATGCCATTTTCGGCCAATATATTGAGACATGAAATAGATGAACGAAAAAAAGAAGGTAATAAATTAACCTTCGCTGTCGTTTTTCCTTATAGCTGTCATCATTATCAACTTGTTGAATGGCTAAAAAATAGTGATATCAATCCATCAGACATTAATTTATTAATTGTACCTCCTTCAAACATGGTGCCATCTATGCATTCAGGCGATCTTGATGGCTTTTGTGTCGGTAGTCCTTGGAATGCTAAAGCGGTTAGAGAAGGTGTTGGCATCACAGGTGTTACTTCTTCTGACTTATGGGAAGATTCACCTGAGAAGGTGCTTGGCTTAATGTCTGATTGGCAAGTTAAGCACCCAGAAACAACATTTGCCTTAGTATCTGCTTTATATGAAGCATGCCAATGGCTTGAAAATATTCCCAATCGCTTTGAAGCAGCGAGGTTCTTGAGTCGTGCAAAGTACTTAGACACACATATCGACGTAATTGCGCCTTCATTAATGGGCAGTTGCCTAACCCTTAACAATACATCACCACGTCAAGTAGAAAGCTATCAACAATTTTCGACATTAGGTGATCCCACATTCAATAGGCCAGCACATCATTACGGTGAAAACATTGCCAAATTAATGCAAGCGTGTGGGCACATAAACACACAACAAATAACGGATCTAGACATTGCTTCGATTTACAGGGAAGATATTTATCAAGCTGTAATATATAAGGATAAGTAGAGCCTTTACTAAAATAGACTATCTGCTTGTAGCTCTATATAGACACCAAAATAGTGCAAAAACTTCTCACTTTTGGAGCAAAGCATTTAATAAAAACCACATAAAATAAAGTAAGCCACTGATTTTAAATGTAATTAATAAATGGCACTAATTGTGCTTTATAGTTAATAGCGTTTTCATGTTAATTCAATCAACAGCGGTTGTTTTAACCATAAAGTGAAAATTGACTCAAAACTTATTTCGTTAAAACTAATCGCACTGCAACGACGTAGTCATTGTTAGTTTGGCATTGAAGCCCACAGTACTCGGATTGTATCTGAAGTACTGTGGGCTTTTTTATTTGGAGAAAGGTATTTTGAAAACAACTTTAAAAAATGAATGTAAAAAATTATGCCGTACTGTTATTGCAGGACTATGTATTTCTGGCTCCCTACTGACTTCGTCTTTACAAGCAGCAGAGCTAGGCTACCCAGAAAAAGAAGAACTTAAATTTGGCTTTATTAAATTAACTGATATGGCCCCTATCGCTATTGCTTATGAGAAAGGATTTTTTGAAGATGAAGGCTTATACGTCACGATTGAATCACAAGCTAACTGGAAAGTATTGCTTGATGGCGTTATAGATGGTCGATTAGACGGTGCTCACATGCTTGCTGGCCAACCCATTGCAGCAACTATTGGTTACGGGACTAAAGCTGAAATCATCACGCCTTTTTCAATGGACTTAAATGGCAATGCGATTACTGTCTCTAATGAAATTTGGAAGCAAATGAAGATCAATATTCCTAAGCAAGCCGATGGAAGACCTGTTCACCCTATTAAAGCTGATGCCTTAAAGCCTGTGGTAGAAAAGTATCTTGATGAAGGTAAACCTTTCAACATGGGTATGGTGTTTCCAGTGTCGACACATAACTACGAGTTACGCTATTGGTTAGCGGCTGGTGATATTCACCCAGGATTCTACGCCCCGCATAAAGGTGATACATCAGGAAAAATTGATGCACAAGTGCTGTTGTCAGTAACGCCACCACCACAAATGCCGGCCACAATGGAAGCCGGCACTATTTATGGTTATTGTGTAGGTGAACCTTGGAACCAACAAGCGGTATTTAAAGGTATTGGTGTACCGGTTGTTACCGATTATGAAATTTGGAAGAACAACCCAGAAAAAGTATTTGGTATTACTAAAGCCTTTGCTGAGCAATACCCAAATACCACCATTCGTTTAACACGCGCACTGATTCGTGCTGCTAAATGGTTAGACGACAACAATAATGCTAACCGTCCAGAAGCAGTGAAAATTTTATCTCAATCGAACTATGTTGGTGCTGATTACGACGTTATCGCAAACAGCATGACAGGGACTTTCGAGTACGAAAAAGGCGATGTGCGTTCAGTACCTGACTTCAACGTATTCTTTCGCTACAACGCCACTTACCCTTTTTACTCTGATGCTATTTGGTATTTAACACAAATGCGTCGTTGGGGACAAATTAGCGATGACAAACCTGATAGTTGGTACAAAGATATTGCCGCAAAAGTTTATCGTCCTGATATTTACATGGCTGCAGCGCAATCATTAGTTGATGACAAATTATTGTCTAAAAGCGACTTTTCAGACTTAGTCGGTGAAGACGGTTTCCGTGCTCCTCAAAAACACTTTATTGACAACATTGTTTATGACGGTACTCAACCAAACGCCTATATCAACAAGTTTAAAATTGGTCTAAAAGCCGGTGACAAACTTTAGATCCTTGTCATATTTTAGCCAGCACTTTAATAAGTAGTAATGCGCTGCACATTAACCGGCAGCGCATAAAGGAGAACAAAAATGACTGCTGTAATTAGTAAAAAAATATTAGGTATTGTGCCAATGAGTAATAACAAAATGATCAGGTCCTTTATTTCAGAAAAGGCACAAGCGTTGATATTACCTATGGCCGGTATCTTCTGTTTTATGCTGCTATGGTCGTTAACGGCTAATAGCATTGATACTTCACTTGGTAAGTTCCCAGGACCCAGTGCAGTGGCGACTCAAGTGGTTAATTTAATTGATGAACATAATGCTGAGCGCGACAAAGCAGACGCTTTTTATATTCGCCAAGACGAACGAAATAAAGTGCGCATGGCAAAAGATCCAAGTTATCAAGCTAAAATACGAATTTATACCGGTAAAGAAACATTTTTAGACCAAATATTCACCAGTTTAGTGACTGTAATAAGTGGCTTCTTAGTGGCTGCTGTTATTGCTATTCCATTAGGTATTGCCATTGGTTTAAGTAAAACTTTAAACACGGCAATTAACCCCATAATACAAATTTTTAAACCTGTATCTCCTTTGGCTTGGTTACCCATAGTAACCATGGTGGTCAGTGCGCTTTATGTATCTCCTGACCCTATGTTTGCTAAATCATTTATCACTTCATTAATCACGGTCACCTTATGTAGCCTTTGGCCTATGGTTATCAACACCTCTTTTGGTGTGGTTTCAATGAATCAAGACTGGGTGAATGTCAGTAAAGTATTAAGCCTACCTAAGCACGTACATATTCAAAAGATTGTTCTACCCGCCTCAATTCCTGCCATTTTTACGGGCATGAGAATGTCATTAGGCATTGCTTGGATGGTACTTATTGCGGCTGAAATGCTGTCACAAAGTCCAGGATTAGGGAAATTCGTTTGGGATGAATTCCAGAACGGCAGCTCACAATCTCTTAGCCGTATTATGACGGCAGTATTAACGATTGGTCTTATTGGCTACCTGCTTGATAGAACCATGCTGCAACTTCAAAGAATATTGTCTTGGGACAAATCAAGCGCACAACTTTAGCCAATATAGGATTAAGGAAATCACATGAGCATTATTTTAGACATCAGCAAAGTAGATATGGTATTTCCAACTCCTAAAGGCGACTTTACCGCGTTAAAGGGTGTTGATTTACAGATCAAAAAAGGTGAATTCATTTCACTTATTGGCCATTCGGGTTGTGGTAAGTCAACCGTATTAAATATTGTTGCCTGTTTACACAAAGCAACATTGGGTGGCGTGTTATTAAATAACAAAGAAGTAACAGAGCCAGGTCCTGAACGTGCAGTTGTTTTTCAAAACCATTCATTGTTGCCTTGGTTAAGCGCCTATCAAAATATTGAGTTAGCGGTAAAACAAGTCTTCAAAAATAAAATGTCTTCAGGCGAGATGAAAGAATGGATCGAGCATAACTTACGTTTAGTTCATATGGATCATGCAAAAGACAAGCGTCCTGATGAAATTTCAGGCGGTATGAAACAACGTATTGGTATTGCCAGAGCCTTAGCAATGAAACCAGAAGTACTTTTGATGGATGAACCTTTTGGTGCACTCGACGCTTTAACGCGAGCTCATATGCAAGACTCATTAATGGAAATTCAGCAAAAGCTTAACAACACCGTCATCATGATCACCCATGACGTAGATGAAGCTGTTTTATTATCAGATCGTATTGTCATGATGACCAACGGGCCAGCCGCGACAATAGGCGAAATATTAGACGTCAACTTACCTCATCCAAGAAACCGTTTAGCGCTAGCAGAAGATGTTGAATATAACCGCTTGCGCTCAGCTGTTTTAACTTTTTTGTATGAAAAACAAAGAAAAGTTGAAGTTATTCCCACAGCTGAATCAACCAAAAAAACTGAAAAAGCTGAAGTAAAACAAAACACGTCCAGTGTTGCTTAATACATTTGGCTAAATTAAAAAATTATAAAACTTATTTAAAAAAACTTTAAGGGATAAACCATGCAAACCGTTCATAAACTTTCAAAAATTACTGCACTGATTTTGTTAGCAAGTGCAAGTGCTTCAGCAACCGCAAATAGCGAGACTAAAGCTAAAGCCAGTATAGATTTAAACTTGCGATATGAAACAGTTGATCAAGACAATGCCAAAAAAGATGCCTCAGCGTTAACGCTAAGAACTCGTCTAAATTACACCAGTGCTAGCTACAATGATTTTACCGCTGTTATTGAATTTGAAGACTCACGCCAAGTAGCGGGTGTTAACAAGTATAACGATGCCGTGGGTAATAATACTGAATATGCTGTTATTGCCGATCCAGAAACGACTGAATTAGACCAAGCTTATGTGCAATATAAAAAAGATGGCGTCACTGCTAAAGTCGGTCGCCAAGTACTGACCTTAGATAATCATCGTTATGTTGGGCATGTGGGATGGCGTCAAGATAGACAAACATTTGATGCAGCGACCGTAACTTATGCAGCCTTAGACAATGTAGAAATGAGCTATAGCTACATTAATAAACGTAATCGTATTTTTTCCAATGAAAAAGATTTTGATGCAAAAGATCATTTACTTAACCTCGCCTACAAAACGAGTTATGGCAAACTAACCGCTTACAGCTATCTCTTAGAAGTTGATGAAGGAACAGCGAATAGCTTAGATACTTTCGGGGTGAGTTTTAACGGTAAAAAAGACAAGTTTTCATATTCAGCCGAATTTGCTACTCAAGATTCAGAAAGTGGTGCTACTGACTATTCTGCAAGTTATATGGCTATTCAAGGTGGCTACAGCTTTGATGTGGTAACCCTTAAATTAGGTGCAGAAGTTCTGGGCAGTGATGATTCAATGTATGGATTTTCAACACCACTGGCAACACTGCATAAATTCAATGGTTGGGCAGATCAGTTTTTAGGCACACCAAAAGAAGGCTTGGTGGATATTTATGCCTCTGTGTCAGGTAAAGCATTCGGCGGCGGTTGGACAGTCACAATTCATGATTATTCTGCTGATGAAGCAACCGATACCGTTGATGATTTAGGTAGCGAAATTAATGCCGTTTACGCGAAAAAATTCGCTAAGAATTATAAAGCAGGCTTAAAGTATGCGGCTTACTCAGCAGGCGATGCTACTGCAGGTAAAGTGGATACGGATAAAATCTGGCTTTGGGTAAGTGCAAAATTTTAGCTCACCAAACACACTTATAATGATAACGCTCAACAGGTTTGTTAAGCGTTATCACAAATTGTAAACCCATATCACTATTGCAGCAGGTAAATAAAATTAGCTCAAGTAACCAACAAATCATAGAGAAAAAAAAAGTTGTCGTGGTCGGTAACGGCATGGTGGGTCACCATTTTGTTGAGCAATTGGCTCAATTGAACACAGCTGACCAAGCCATTGAGATAACTGTTTTATCAGCAGAGCCTCGCCTTGCTTATGACCGTGTTCACCTTTCAACATACTTTAGCGGTAAAACAGCGGCAGATCTGGCCATGGCTGACGAAAAAATTTACCAAGATTGGGCGGTAAATTTTCAAACTAATGCCAAAGTTGTTGATATCGATCGCAGCAATAAACATGTTGTCACGCAAAGCGGCCAAGTTATCGCTTATGACAAACTCATCTTAGCCACTGGCTCTTATCCTTTTGTACCTCCTATTCCAGGAAAAGACCGCGAGCATTGTTTGGTTTATCGCACCCTAGATGACTTAGACGCTATTCAAGCTAGTGCCAATGTCAGTAAAGTGGGGGTGGTTATCGGCGGTGGCTTACTTGGCCTTGAAGCCGCAAATGCCTTAAGCCACTTAGGTTTAAAAACCCATGTAGTTGAGTTTGGGCCACAATTAATGGGCGTGCAAATTGATGCTGGTGGCGGTCGCTTATTAAAAGAAAAAATTGAAGCTTTGGGTGTCGTGGTACATACATCAAAAGCCACTAGCGTGATTGAAGACGGCGAAACCTGTCGTTATAAACTGTGTTTTAGTGATGACACCGTACTAGAAACCGACCTAATTTTATTCTCCGCAGGTATTCGCCCTTATGACAATCTAGCCAAATCATTCTCGCTTAAAATGGGTGAACGAGGCGGTATAGTAATTAATAACCAATGCCAAACCTCAGATGAAAATATCTATGCCATTGGTGAATGTGCCCTTTGGAACAACTTTATTTTTGGTTTAGTGGCACCGGGTTACCAGATGGCTAAAGTGGCCGCAAAACATATTATGGGTGAACAAGCCTTGTTTACCGGTGCCGATATGAGTACTAAATTAAAACTCATGGGTGTTGAAGTAGGCTCAATAGGTGATGCACACGCAAAAACCCCGGGGGCAATAACCTATACCTATCAAAATCAACCGGCCGGTGTATACAAGAAAATAGTGCTCTCGAGTGACAAAAGAAAAATGCTCGGCGCGGTGTTAATTGGTGATAGCAGTGAATACGACTCGTTATTACAATACCTGCTTAATGCCATAGATTTACCTGCATCACCCGAAGCGCTAATATTGCCTTCATCAGGAGAAAAACCGACATTAGATGTTACGGCATTACCTGATACCGCCATTATTTGTTCATGTCATCAGGTCACAAAAGGCCATATTATCAGCTCAATCGCTCAAGGGGCTTGTTCCCTAGATGATATTAAAATCTGTACTAAAGCCAGTAGCGGATGTGGTGGTTGTAGCGCTTTATTGAAAAGTCTGGCTGAGGCAGAATTTGAAAGCCGTGCTGTGAAAGTTAAACAAGATATTTGTCTGAGTGTCATCGAATAAAATTCGAACATAAACAAATAAACAAATAAACAAATAAACAAATAAACAAAACTAGCAAAACATCCCATATCAAGCGGGCTGTATATCATTCTCTGTTTTAAAGGTAAATTTTATGAGTTGTTCTCAATCGTCACATATTGTTCAATCAACTTGCGCATACTGTGGTGTCGGCTGCGGTATTGATATCACAGTTAAAAATGGCAAGGCCTCTGGATTAGAGGGCACAATGGAGCACCCCGCCAATTTTGGACAACTGTGCGTAAAAGGCAGCAATTTATTAGCCACCACAGATTTAACCAACCGCCTGCTTGAACCACAAATAAATAACCAAACAGTTGATTGGTCAACGGCGACAAGCCATGTGGCGGATAAATTTGCACAAATTATTAAAGAGCATGGCCCTGATGCGGTCGCTTTTTATGTCTCAGGACAAATTCTGACTGAAGATTATTATCTGGCGAATAAATTAATGAAAGGCTATATAGGCTCAGCCAACATTGATACCAACTCACGCCTTTGTATGTCGTCAGCTGTTGCCGCTTATAAACGCAGTTTTGGTGAAGATGTTGTGCCTTGCAGCTATGATGATTTAGACAGTACTGAGCTGTTATTAATTACTGGCTCTAATGCCGCTTGGACCCACCCCGTACTATATCAGCGTATTGAACGCGCTAAAAAACGTAATCCAGCCATGAAAGTTGTGGTTATTGACCCACGTAAAACCGCAACCTGTCAAATAGCTGATTATTTTTTACCAATAAAACCAGGCACTGACGCCGCATTTTTTAACGGTCTGTTAAATTACTTAAGCGCTAACAATGGCTTAAATAATGACTATATTGAGCAACATACCCAAGGTTTTGACGCCGCACTCTTGGCGGCAAAAAAATGGTCACTCGCTGAAGTATCAGCCTATTGCGATCTTGACCAACAAACCCTTGCCAGTGTCTATCAATTATTTGCCGACACTGAAAAAGTACTGAGCTTTTATTCAATGGGCATCAACCAGTCAAACTCAGGCACGGATAAGTGCCAAAGCATTATTAATTGTCACTTAGCCACCGGAAAAATAGCTAAAGACGGTTGTGGGCCTTTTTCTATCACAGGCCAACCCAACGCTATGGGCGGTAGAGAAGTCGGCGGTTTGTCTAATCAATTAGCCGCTCATATGGATATTGAAAACCCTGAGCACCGCTCAACAGTACAGCGCTTTTGGCAATCGCCCACTATCGCTGATAAAGCCGGCTATAAAGCCATTGATCTGTTTGACGCTATGGACGAAGGTAAAATTAAAGCGGTCTGGATAATGGCGACTAATCCCATGGTAAGTTTACCCGATGGTAAAAAAGTCGCCCGGGCCTTGAATAAGTGTGAGTTTGTCGTGGTCTCAGACTGTGCTGAAAATAATGATACCTTAGACTTTGCTGATGTAAAACTACCCGCAACGCCATGGTTAGAAAAGAACGGTACAGTAACCAACTCAGAGCGCCGCATCTCACGTCAAACTAATGCGATAGCCCCTAATGGCCAAGCCAAACATGACTGGAAAATTATTGCAGAAGTTGCCACCGCCATGGGTTTTTCAGGCTTTAATTATTCGCATGCTAGTGAGGTTTTTCGAGAGTTTGCTCAATTGTCAGGTTTTGAAAATAATGGCGCACGTGTCTTTGATATTTCTGCATTTTCAACCATTACGCCAAGACAATATGACCGTTTAAAACCGGTACAATGGCCCGTGAATAACAGCTACCCTGAAGGTAAAAAACGCGTCTTTGAAGATGGACAATTTTCTACACCTTCAGGTAAAGCACTCTTTTTTCCGATTTCGCCGCGCCAGCCAAGACAAAAAACCTCGGAAAAATTTCCCTTTCGATTAAACAGCGGTCGGTTAAGAGATCAATGGCACACCATGAGCCGCACAGGTAAAGCGTCGCAACTTACCGCGCATACCGATAAATGTTATCTCTATATCAATCCTGTCGATGCTGCACGGTTAAAGATAGTTGATGATGAAATAGTCAATATCTCATCCGACACAGGGCAAGCAAGTGTACATGCGAAACTAGATAAAAATCAACGCCCTAATGAATGCTTCATGCCTATTCATTGGAATAAGCAGTTTGCTTCTAGCGCCAATGTCAGCAACTTGTATGCGAGCATTGCCGACCCACTTTCTGGTCAACCTGAACTTAAACACGGGGCTATCGCTTTAAGCAAGACAGCATTCCAGCAATTTGGACAACTGCATATTAGCGAAGATTTTATTGCTCAAACTGAAATAACTAACGAATTTTGGACCAAGGCTCGCACAAGTTATGGCATGAGTTTTCAATTTGCTAATACGCAGCCTGAAACAGATATTTTGCATTGGTGTCAAACAAGTAGTCAAATATCGGGCGAATGGCGACAATTTAGTCAAGGAGATACCCAGTACGTTGTTTGTTTACAAGCAGGAAAATTAGCCTTTTTATGTTATAGCTCGGCCACTAATCCGAGCATTGAAAACGCTTGGCTTCAGCATGTTTTCAGTCAAAAAATCTTACTAGAGCAGGATATTCAGTCTCTATTATCGGGCACTTCCAGTGATGAATTCGCTCAAGGTAAACAAATTTGTAGTTGTTTTAATGTCGGTGAAAAAGACATCATTAGTGCTATTAAAAAGGGCTGTAATTCAGTTGAACAACTAGGTAATAACTTAAAATGTGGTACTAATTGTGGTTCCTGCAAACCAGAGCTCAGTGTTTTACTTGATGAATACAGCATAAATTCCACAGAAATAATTAACACCACTTTTATAGCAGAGCTCGCATAATTTTCCCATCATCATTTTAATGTCAGCACTGAAATGATGATGGCTCTGGCGAGTAAATCTTACCTTCAAAATCACTGCATGGGTATAACATGACATTTTAGCTATTTTTAGCTAAAATGCCGGTAGACTTAAATAAACTGGCTATGGTCAGTTGCACCTTAAAATGAAATATAATGTCAACTCAAACACCCGCTAAACGTCCTAATACCTTTTTAGAGATTATTTTTAATATTGCTATTCCGTCGGTTATTTTAATGAAATTATCGGGGGATGAATATTTAGGCACTGTATATGCCTTAATATTGGCGTTATTATTTCCACTCGGTTATGGCTTGTATGATTTTATTAAAAACAAGTCCATGAACTTCATTGCCTTACTTGGCTTTATAAGCACCTTATTAACCGGGGGTATTGGTTTATTTGAGTTAGATGTGCAATGGCTAGCCATTAAAGAAGCCGCCATTCCCTCAGCCATTGGTTTAGTGGTACTCATTTCTGGCTTTTGGGGCAAACCCTTAATTGCCAAAATATTATTAAATCCGCTGGTGTTTAACTTAGAGTTAATCTATCAAACCCTCGAAAATAAAAATAAAACTGATGAGTTTAAAGCCAAAATTCAGCGGGCAAATCACTTTTTATCCACCACCTTTGTTTTTTCTGCTGCCATGAATTACTTATTAGCGAAATGGATTGTCGTTAGCCCTGCAGGTACTACGGAGTTTAACGAGCAATTAGGTGAGATGACCCTATTAAGTTATCCAGTGATTGCGATACCTTCGATGATCATGCTAATTGCGATTATGTTTTATGTGGTCAGAAGTACCATGAAGTTAACGGATTTAAAATTAGACAATATATTGAACAGTGAAAAATAACGCTATTTAGTTTACCTTTACCCCTGTAAGACTTAGTTACTATCGGTTTTAAAGGTATGCTTAGCTAGGTATAAAAAATCCTTACCAGAAGAGCTTACATTAGTTGTGTAAGCTCTTTTTTTATCTGCTTATTATGCTCTTTGTAGACTTAAGAATAGATTTAACTCGCGTTAAAATCCCATAAAAAAACCACAGCCAGTTGCCTGGATGTGGTTTTTATTTACCCTAACATATTGTTAAATAAATATTTTCATCTTAATCAACTTGCTTTTTAGATCGCTTCAAAATCGGCAGCCAATAACCAAAGCCCCAAAGCATGGTTTGCACAAAGTTCATGGCTAAACCACTTTGTTTTTTAAACTTAGCTTTCATCGAAAAAAACTCAATAAAGTGTACTAAAAGCGCCACACCCGCTAATGTAAAAGCATAAAGTTGATAGTCTGCTGGTAGTGGTGATAGCGATAATAAACCTAATATTGCCAAAACCCATAAACTGGTCAGTAAAGCTTTAAGACTATATATAACGACATTTAACATCTGCATATTCCTCAATTAATTTTTCAAGATCAGCGCTGACACTTTTTCGGCAATCGCCATTGTTGGCGCGTTTGTGTTACCACTGATCAGCGTTGGCATAATTGAAGCGTCAACGACTCGCAGGTTTTTAATACCATGAACTTTTAACTGATGATCAACCACCGCCATATCATCATGGCCCATTTTGCAGGTACCAACAGGGTGATACACTATGCCTAGACGCTCTTTTACCTTAGCAAAAATTTGTTCATCGGTTTCAAAAGCCTTGCCTGGATGCATTTCATTATCATAATGCTCGGCTAATGCTGGCGCGGTTAATATTTTACGCAACTGTCGCATACCATCAATCATCACCGCTTTGTCTTTTCCTGCATGATCAGAAAAAAAGTTAAAATCAATCTCTGGTGCGTCTTGATAATTAGCAGATTTTAGCGATACCGTGCCAGTGCTTTCTGGCCGTAAAACACAAATATGACATGAAAAACCATGCTGTGATAAAAGTTTCAGGTCGCGACCATTATCGTCATATAACAATGGCAACATATGTAATTGAATATCGGGCCTTTGCACCTGCTCACTTGATTTAATAAAGCCACCCGCCTCTAGAATACTATTGGCCAGCTTACCTTTTTTAGCCATAATATATTTCACCGTATCGGGCAGCATTTTCAGTAACCCAGTGACTGACACAGTAAAGCCATCGGTTTTTTTACTTTTGACTAAGATACAGGCATCAACATGTTCTTGTAGGTTTTTACCCACACCTTTAAGTTCATGAACACAATCAATACCCTGCTCGTTAAGTTCATTTTTATCACCAATACCCGAGAGCATTAATAACTGCGGTGAAGCGATAGTTCCACCACTTAAGATCACTTCTTTTTTAGCTGTTATACTGCTACTTTTACCTTTAATAACCACATCAACGCCATAGGCTTGTTGGTCTTTTATCAGTACCTTACTGACTTGTGCATCGGTTAATACAGTCAAATTTTCTCTAGCAAGTACCGGCAATAAATAGGCATGCGCCGCCGAGCAACGCTTACCATCTTTTATGGTGCACTGGTAATAGCCAACGCCTTCTTGATCACTGCCATTAAAATCATCGGTAAATTTAAAGCCCGCTTGTTTGCCCGCCTCAATATAACGTTTACTGATTTCATAAAAAACCGGCCGGTCAGTGACCTGTAAAGGCCCACTATCACCGTGCAATTCACTTGACCCGCGCTGGTTAGTTTCTGACTTTTTAAAGTAAGGTAAAATATCGTCAAATGCCCAACCTTCATTGCCTAAAGCAGCCCAGTGGTCATAGTCTTGTTTTTGACCACGAAGATACAGCATGGCATTGGTAGCAGAACTACCGCCTAAACCTCTACCACGAGGCACAAACAGGGCAGCACCGTGACGAATATCACTTTTAGGCTTAGCATTAAAACTCCAATTGAATTTTTTCAAAAACATAAAGGCTGAAAAAGCGCCTGGGGTATTAACTAACATACTCTTGTTATCACCACCGGCTTCTAATAAACAAACAGTAAATTTACCATTCTCGGTTAAGCGATTGGCTAACACACAACCTGCTGAGCCGCCGCCAACGATAATATAATCAAACTCGTTGGCTGATTTTTTTTGAGTGTTCATCACAAAAACCTCACTTGTTCAAATTGGCTTAATTCGTTTTTATTTTTATATTTATACTTATATATACTTTCACTACGGCGTAACAATATTGAACCAGAATGGAAATTCATCCATCATCATCAATAGTTGACCAAAGACTTTGCCATTGCCATCGAGCTGCATTTTTCCAGATTTGACCAATTGCCCAAATGACTGCTGTTTTAACAGTAAAAGGTTTAAATCTTTTCGGTCGATAGTAACCGTTAAGTCTGCGGCTTTGTCTTGAATATTTTCAATGTTATTTAAATGGGCATTACTTAACTCGACTAGGAATTTTTCATTACGGTCAGGGAAAACAAAATTAATTTTAAATTGATGCGCCAAGGCTTTGTCGGTATTTAACCGCACACCCAGAAAATCAAAAATCAATTCACTACTCATAGCTTTGATGATATCTGGGCCAGCTTTAGTGGCTTTAGCCTGGGTAGGTATGCCGTGGCGCAATTCAAAAGCGGCCGCTAGATAACTATTACGCCAGCCGGCATTCTCAGCTTGGTAACCCAATTGTTCTAAGGTGTCTGCTTGCAGGTTTTTTGCTTGCTTATTTTCTGGCTGAGCAAAAACTAAGTGATTGAGTAACTCAGCTACCCAGCGATATTCGCCTTGATCAAAAGCTTTTTGCGCCTGAGTTAGTACCTTTTCTGCGCCGCCCATCAAGTCAATATATTTAACCGATGATTGCGCCGGACTCAACTTATTAAGCGTTGCCGGGTTAGCGTCATAAAAACCTAAGTATTTATTGATAATACCTCTAACATTATGAGAATAAGAGCCATGGTAACCACGGTTATACCACTGGTGCGCTAACACGTCAGGTACCGCTAATTGGTTGTGTATTTCATTAATGGTGACGCCTTTGTTGGCAAGATTTAGCGTTTTATCATGTAGATAACCATACATATCACGCTGTTTCTCTAACACTTCTATAATGTATTCCTTGCCCCATCTTGGCCAAGAGTGCGAAGCAAACATGATGTCGCTATCCTGAGCAAAACGATAAATAACTTTATTTATAAACTTACTCCACGCTTGTGAGTCGCGTACTTCAGCGCCACGTAGGGTATAAATATTGTGCAGTGTGCCAGTAACATTCTCAGCCAACCAGAGGGTTTTAAACTGGGGGAAATAGGTGTTCATTTCAGCGGGTGATTCTGTCCCTGGGGTGTTTTGCATGACCATTTCAATACCATCAAGAATAATGGTTTCTTCATCGGCTAAAATTTCTCTCGTCGGTGCAATCAAGTCGATGTAGCCGGTAGATAAGCCTTTACCAATAGCGGCGTCAACTTGGCCTTTAGGACCTTTTGCCAGCGCGTTACCATATTGGTAGGTGGCACGACGCGTCATCGCATTGCCGGCTAAGACATTTTCTTTAATCGCGTGTGCCATAAAACCACGCGGGGCAATAATTTCTACGGCACCAGAGTCAACTTGGGCTTGGCTAACCACGCCTTTTATACCACCAAAATGGTCAGCATGTGCATGACTATACACTACGGCTTTTACCGGGAATTGACCTAGTTCTTCGGTCACTAGGGCTAATGCAGCGCTAGAGGTCGCCGCCGTTAATAGGGGGTCAAAAATAATCCAACCGCTATCACCTTTAATAAAAGTAATATTGGCTAAATCGTAGCCTCTGACCTGATAAATGCGATCGGTTACTTGATACAAGCCATAAGCCATATTTAACTTAGCTTGACGGAGTAAACTGGGGTTAACCGTGTCTATATTAGGGTTATTAAGTAAAAATTGATAATTACCGAGTTCCCAAACCACATTACCCGAGGTGTCTTTAATAATGAGTTTTTCAGGCCGTTTGATCAGGCCTTTTTCCGCCAAGGAGAAATCAAGTTTATCGCTAAAAGGTAAGTTTTTCAGTAATTTCGCTTGATGAGCAAGGGTATATTTACTGGCGGGTTTTAGCTCGGTATTAGTATTAGCATGAGCAGCACTCATAGTGACTAATAAAGCACAATATAAAAATACAAAAGTACGTTTTAACATATCATTTCTCTTAAATAAGCGATAAAAAAAGCTGATTAATACGGTTGAAAATAAATTTAACCCTATTAATCAGCTAGATTTTACTTTTCTTTACCTTAATTAACGACCTAAACGTCTAAGCGCTGAAGTTGAAAAGTCTTGTCTACTGACTTTTTCGCCCCAAATCATAAAGGTGGGTTCTTCATTACTTAAACCAGTCACCAAGTAGCGACCAGAATTTAAATCGTGTAAGGTTTCAGCAACCATCCAAGGGGTATCAACATCATAGAATTGGATGTTGTGGGCTTCTGATAATTTCCACAATTCACCACGACCGTCATATTGATCTATAACAGAAGCGCCCCAAGTATCTTCATCAATAAAGAAAGTACGTTTAGCATAAATATGTCTAGCACCTTCTTTTAGTGTCGCCTCAACTTGCCAAACACGGTGTAACTCATATCTTAAATGCTCAGCATTTAGATGACCTGCTTGTATTAAGTCTTCATATTTTGCTGTGGTATCTAGTAAGTTATAAGCATTATATGGAATATAAAGCTCTTTTTTACCAACTAATTTCCAGTCATAACGATCAGGAGCACCATTGTACATATCATAGTTATCAGTCGCTCTTAACCCATCAGTACCTGCGCCTGGGCCGTCATAAGCCACATTAGGTGCACGACGAACACGACGTTGTCCTGCATTGTAGACCCAAGCTTTACGTGCTTCTTTTACTTGATCTATAGTTTCATGAACCAATAGCGCAGTACCTGTTAAGCGTGATGGCGCAGTAATTTGTTGCAAATAATAGAACAATATATTGGCATCTTCTTCAGCATCACGGCCGCCTTTTAAAAACTCAGGCCAAACTAATTGGTCATTCATTTTTACGGGCACAAATGAACCATTTGCTTGTACAGGAATCGTGGTCAAAAAACGTTTAGCCGTACCACCACGATAACGCGTGATGTGATTCCAAATAACTTCTGAGCCATTTTGCGCGATAGGAAAAGGGATAGTGGTATCAAAATTAGCGATACCATTACCCGATTGCACCAATTCAGCTGTGGTCGCATTTTTCTTCACAACATCATAAAGATCATTTGAGTAAGCGGCTGTTCTTCTGGTTTGATAAATAGGCATTGTATAGTCTGCATATTTCTCAAACATAGCGATTTGACCGGCACTTAAATTAGCTTTGTAATCACCAAAATTTGCATTAGTAATTGAAAACAAAACCTTATCTTCTGCAAAAATGTTGGCGGGGCGCCCTGAGTCTGCACTTGCTGTCGTATTTTTACTGGTTAGTCCACCAGTCCATGCCGGAATAGTACCCGAGGCATTAGCCGCCATTTCAGCACCTAATGGCGTTAGCGTTTTACCTAATTGCTCAGCTTGCTCTGCAGTCACTTTGGCGAAGGTATAACTACTAATGAGTGATAGCATGAGTAAACTTGCTGTTGTAATATTTTTTTTCATCATAATTCTCTTATGTTTTTTGCAATATAACTAATATGAAATGCCAAATGACAGCGAAACTAAATCTTTATCTTCTAAATTGCTGTGACTACCACCTGAGTAGTTGTTGTAACCTAGCGTCATAGAGTATTTTTGTTGATATGAAGCTTGTACAGAAACCCCTAAATTTTTGCGACCTTCATGAAATTGCTGACCTGGATCTGGCGAATAGCCACTCACATCGTGCCCCCAAAAAATACTTGGCTCTAATGATATGCCCGCATAAACATCGCTATAAGTAAAGATAGCTTTCATGCGGTAGCCCCAAGCATTATCGCTAACAAAACCATCGGCACGACAATCACCTGATAAAGCACCTGCGGCAACTAAATTGCTACAGTTAAAACCACCACCGGCATCAAAGTCACCTAAACCAAAGACAGAATTACGGCCATAATGTTGCTCAGAGTCTTCAACACCATCAGTTAAAATCACACCAACTTCACCAATAACAGTTATGCGAGAAGCACCTAACCTATTTTCAAAGAATTTAATCGCAGTGACTTGTAGTTGGGTGACATCAAATTCATCCCAACCTTGAACTTCTTGGCCATAGCCAACAGCAGTAACTCTTGGGCTGAAACGTAATACCGGTGATTCAGACAATGCACCATTTAATATTTCAGGACCACTAATTTGAATAGGTGTATCTGGCTTGTAAGAAACCTCACCTGATAAAGCCACACCGGCAACATTGGTGGCAAAACTAGCACCAAAGTATTTTAAGTCTTCAGGAAATTCAATATTATAACCAGGATTTAGTGCCGCTAAAGCGCCGCCTGTTGGGTCGACCATCTTAGGAACAAAAACCGGTGTAGGGCTTCCTGTTGCTAAAGGAACACGGGTACGAACAGCATTAATTAGTGGCACACGAGAGTGAATATTCATGTAGTACAAACCAAACTCAGTATCATTGAGTTCTTCAGCATAATAACGCGCCGCTATACCATATTGACCACCGTCATCTGGTTCAACATCTGCTTGTCGTTCAGCAGCAAAACCTCCGGCTAAACCGGCTTGATCGCCAAAAGGTCCTACCGAAACAAAGTTACAACCAGAGGCGGCAAAATCGGCTCCGGAGAAATAGGTACCACAACCATCAATTTGAGTTTTTTCCCACTCATATTGATAAAAAGCTTCAATGCTTAGTTCACCGGTTAAACCTAAGTTAGCGTAGAGCATACCCACAGGTAAAATACCTTCTTTTAATGTCGCGCCTGGGCGACGTAAGGCGGCGACATCAAAAGGGTTAGATGAGTTCATACCGCCTTGAATAAAGGTGCTTTCACCCCAGCTCACCACTTGACGGCCTAAACGCACGTCCAGAGGAGAGGTACCTATATCAAATGCACCATAAATATAAGCATCAAGTAATGTTACACCTGAGAATTTAGTATTGTCTTCAAAGCCATCATCACTTAATGGGGTATTTGGCGTGTAACCATTGTTGGAATTACCATGAAGCACGTCACTATCTTTAAGCGCATAGTCGTACCAATATTTAACACGAACAAAAGCACCAAAATTACCTTTACTCAACTGCAGATCATGTACACCTTTTATTATTTTTGAATAGGCATCATGCTTGGCATAGTTTAAGTTGCCATCATCTGTAGTAGAGGTAAAACCTGTCCCGCCATTGGTTGCACCAATAAAACGAGGGTCAGCATCACCCAGTCTCCAACTTGCGCCAATGTCTAATTGTGAGTTGATTTGCAGTAGAATGTCATCGTCTTCACCAAAATTAAAGTCTACGGCCTGCGCTGAGGATGTACCCAGTGCCATAGCAACAACCAGAGCTAATGGTTTGATTTTACAGTTATTAGTTAGCATTTTATTCGCCTGTCATTATAGTTGTAATAGGTCAGTTGTAATGTTTTTTATTATAATTGTAATAAGTAATGTAATATTTCTTTCGCATTTACATTACGCCAATGGTTTAATTAATATTTCGCTAAATGCGCCAACCTGTTGTCATTTCGTGCAATAGTCGTAAAATGGAAAAACAATCAAAAATATAGGTAATGCAGTGCAAGATTATTATTCAACATTAACTGGCTGGATGATCCCTATTTCAAGGGCTATGCAAGCAAATAGCATTGACGCTGCAAAAGCGCTAAAAGCATGTGATATCTCTCTCGATGTCATGCAGGATCAAGAGTCTAGTATTGCTGCCGAAAAGTTTGCCCATTTACTTGAATATTGTAATAAAAAATTAGACCGTCATGATTTTTCTGTATTAGTAGCTGAGCAATTTCATCCAGGTATGTTTCATGCGTTAGGTTATGCCATGATGTCTTCAAATACCTTATATGATGCACTGGAGCGTATTGCTCATTACAAACGTGTGGTGTCAAACACTTGTCAATTAGTTAATCATGAACGCAATGAACACTTAGTGTTTGAAATGAACATTTTTACTTATGAATCAACCAATAGACCCGTACTATCACAAGAAACTGTCGAGACTTTTCTAGCGACCATTATCCGCTTCTCTCGTGAGCTTGTTACCTTAGACTTTGCGCCAGTAAAAGTTTGTTTTGCTTACCCTACTCCCCGTTATGACGTGACTTTTTTAAAAGATTATTTTAACTGTGAAGTCGAGTTTGATAGTAGCCAAACAGCGATTATCTTTGATCTCAAGCAAACGAAAGAAAAATTACTCTGTGGTAATCCCTTAATCACTCATAGCCATGAAAAAATGCTTGACGAATTTATGGCTAGAGTTGATAAAAATGATCTAACACATATCATCAAAAACAAAATTTTTGAACTCTTACCACTCGGCGCACCATCACAAACTGAGATAGCTGAATTTCTTGGTATGAGTTTGCGTAATTTGCAACGCAAACTAAGTGATCAAGGCACAAGTTACAAAGAAATATTAGAAAGTACGCGTAAAAAATTAGCGATGAATTACATTACTCAAAAACATTTAAGCTTAAGTGAAATTGGCTATTTAGTGGGTTTTTCTAGTGTCGGTAATTTTAATCGTGCTTTTAAACGCTGGACTTATCAAACCCCTGGTGATTATCGACAAGGCCGTAAACCATAAAAAATTAGCGCTCAGTCTTGCTCAACTTGCACAAACCTGCACAAACCTGCAGTTTGGCTGCCCTGTATATAATGGCTAGAATCAATTTAAAGCTTTGAAGATAATAAATTTAAATTGATGCTAGCGACATCACATAGTGCAAATTCAGCGGCAAAAATCCCATCAAAAATTAACTGTGTTGCAAAGATAATCATTTGGCACGTTTAACACCTCTAAATTAAATTTTTTTCATCAATACTAGTCAGTAGATTTATATAACTTATTAGGACTTTTATGCGCTCATCTTATATTGCTCTTAGCGTGATAAACTTATTTTTTCTCACACAGCTTAATTTAGCTGAAGCGAAAACTAGCTTAGATTTACTTGAGTTACCCGCGAAGCAAAGCGCTTTAGCCAGTAAAAGTGTACTTATGGCCATGACGCCTGATAATAACGCTATTCTAGCGGTAGGTGAACGTGGTCATATTATTAGCGGGAAAAGTCAGTCCGATTGGCAGCAACAACAGTCCCCAGTGAGTGTGTCTATAACCAGCATCAGGGTATTGTCTAACGGCAGCAAAATAGCTGTGGGTCATGATGGTGTCATTCTCAAAAGTGCCCCTGAGAGTAATACCTGGCGTAAAGTATTTACTGGCGCTGAGCTGACTAAGCTTAAAATAGCCCAGGTGAAAGCACAATATAAAGCCCTGCAGTTAGTGATAACGAACACGCAAGATGAAGACGAACTTGAAGAGCTAACCTACCAACTTGAAGACTTAGCCTTTGCCATTGAAGATAACCAATTAGAATTAATCTCTGGCCCCAATAAACCGCTTTTATCTGTCACAAGTACCGCTAACGACACCCTATTTGCTACTGGCGCCTACGGCTCATTTTTGACCAGCAATGACCAGGGAGAAACTTGGTTATTAATCAGTAAGCGCCTTGATAACCCTGATAGCTTTCATCTGAACTCTATAATTACCACCCCTGACGACCAGTTATATATTGTTGGCGAAAATGGCATGGGCTTTCACTCTGACAACCAAGGTGAAACTTGGTCGTCAATGGCTTTACCTTACTCTGGCAGCCTATTTGGCATTATCGCCAATCCGACAAACTCTGCCCAATTGGTGGCTTTTGGCTTACAAGGCAACCTGATGGTATCGCTTGACGGTGGCGCGCATTGGCAACATAAAAAGCTACCTACTAGCGCCAGCTTACTCGGCGGCACCTTCTCTAAACAAGGTAAAGCTTACTTAGTCGGCCACGGGGGCTTAATTGTCGATTTGCTCCCTGAAGACCTCAGCACGCTGGCTATTAATAAACACCCTTCAGGGGCAGCACTTTCAAGTGTTTTAGTGCAAGAAAATTCATTAGTTCTCGCCGGACAATTCGGTATTTTAACCTGGTTACTTAAGCAGTAAGGGCAAACTTATGTCAGAGAATAAACCCGTTCATTCGGCTAGCAAGTTAGAGCAACTTATAGAGAGATTCGTCTTTGGTCATCGCGCGATAGTGATGACCATCATTGCCGTTTGTATCGTTTTACTGACCATTCAAGCGGTTAACGTTAAGCCCGAAGCTAGCTTTACTAAAATGATCCCCGGTGATCATCCTTTTGTAAATAATTTTTTAACCTATCGAAAAGAACTGGCTGATTTAGGTAATGTGGTTCGCATTGTGGTAGAAAATAATCAAGGTGACATTTTCAATGCTGATTTTCAACAAACATTAAAGCAAGTGACTGACGAAGTTTTCTATATTCCAGGCGTAAGTCGTGACGGCCTTAAATCATTGTGGACCCCTAATGTTCGCTGGCAAGAAGTCACCGAAGAAGGTTTTGTCGGTGGCGCCGTAATCCCCGATGGCTATGATGGTTCGGCTGAAATGATAGAACGCGTTAAAGCGAATATCTTTAAGTCAGGACAAATAGGCGTGCTAGTGGCGAATAATTTCCAATCAGCCATTATTTTAGCGCCCTTGCAAGACATTAACCCTGAAACAGGTTTGCCGCTTGATTACCGAGAGCTGTCAAAGATTTTAGAAGAAAAGCTACGTGACAAATACAGTAGTGACAATATTACTATTCGTATTGTTGGCTTTGCAAAAGTGGTCGGTGATTTAATCGATGGCGCTTTACAGGTGGTTGCCTTTTTCGTTTTAGCCGTGCTTATTACCTTTGTATTATTATGGTTTTATTCACGCTGTATACGCAGCACAGTGTCGGTATTAGTCTTCTCTATTTTTGCCGTATGTTGTCAACTCGGTATTCTGAATTTACTCGGTTTTGGTATTAACCCTTATTCAATGTTGGTGCCCTTTTTAGTTTTTGCTATTGGTGTTAGCCATGGCGTACAAATTATCAATTCAATTATTCACCATAGCGTCACTGGCGCTAATAAAATTGATGCGGCCAAACTTGCTTTTCGCTCACTCTATATTGCCGGTATTACTGCTTTAGTCAGTGATGCTATCGGTTTTACCACCTTAATGGTGATTGATATTGAAGTGATCCGAGAACTCGCTATAGCAGCCAGTATTGGTGTCGCGATTATTATTGTCACCAACTTAGTTGCACTGCCTATTTTAATGAGTTATATCGGTGTTTCTCCTGCTGGTTTAAAATACGCCCAAAAATCAGCTCATAAAACCGGTATTGTTGAGCTTTTGTTTAAAAACTTTGCTAAACCGCCACTTGCAAAAGTAGCGATAGCCGTTGGCATTATTCTTTTTGCTTTAGGGCTTTATTTCTCACAAGCCATGCAAATTGGTGATTTAGACGCCGGTGCACCCGAGCTAAGACCTGATTCCCGTTATAACTTAGACAATGCTTATATTGTTGAAAATTACAGTACCAGTACCGACCTATTTGTCATTATGGTTAAAACTAACGTTGAGCAATGTGCTCAATATCAAAACCTAGTGTGGGTGGATCAATTTCAATGGCATTTACGCAATGTGGCTGGTGTACAAGCGGTAAAGTCTGTTGCCGATGTTTCAAAGTTTGGTCTGTTTGGCATGAACGAAGGTTCATTAAAATGGTATGGCTTAAATCGCAACCAGTTAATGACCAACGCTTCCTTGTCTAAAACACCACAAGGTTTGATGAACAAAGATTGCTCTATGGTGCCCGTACTGGTCTTTCTTAATGATCATAAAGCACAAACCCTAGACAATGTGGTTAAAGCGGTAGAAGTATTTAAAGCTGAAAACCCAGTTGATGGTGTCGAATTTCTAATGGCTGCAGGTAATGCCGGTATAGAGTCTGCCACTAATATGGTTATTGAAGATGCACAAACTGAAATGCTAGTTTGGGTATATGCCATTGTGATTATTATTTGTTTAATCACCTTTAGAAGTGGTCGCATCGTGATTTGTATTATCACGCCATTAATTTTAACCAGTATCATGAGCCAAGGTTTAATGGGCGTTTTAGGTATTGGCGTAAAAGTTGCCACCTTACCTGTTATTGCCTTAGGTGTGGGTATTGGTGTTGATTACGGTATTTATATTTTCAGTAAAGTTAAAGAAGCACTCGGCCAAGGTAAATCGTTATACATGACTTATCGCTACGCTTTAAACCAAACAGGTAAAGCCGTTGCTTTTACCGGTATAACCTTAGCTATTGGTGTAGCTACTTGGGTGTTTTCACCGATAAAATTCCAAGCCGACATGGGTATATTACTAACTTTCATGTTTATTTTTAATATGTTAGGAGCACTAACACTAATTCCAGCTATTGCATGGTTACTGAAGATAGGCTCTGACAAGGACAAGAAGTAATGACAGAAATAATCACACAAACAGCATTAAATGAGACTTTTTTACAACAAAAAGCATTTTTTGCTCAGCATACTTATCCTAGCTATCAAGAGCGCATTAGTGACTTAATCAAGTTAAAAGCGCTTATTGTTGATAATCAAGACGCTTTTATTGCCACCATGAGCGAAGATTTTGGCCATCGCAGTGCTGATGACTCAAGAATAGGTGATATTCTCACCACCGTTATGGGTATTAACTATGCAATAAAAAAATTAAAAAACTGGATGAAGCCTGAAAAAAGACATATCGGGATTTTATTTCAACCGGCAAAAGGTCAGGTTATTTATCAACCTAAAGGTGTTATCGGTATTATCGCGCCGTGGAATTATCCGGTATTTTTGACCTTAGGGCCATTAACAACAGCATTAGCCGCAGGTAATACTGCGATGATAAAAATGAGTGAATACACAGCTAAAACCAACAGCTTATTAGCCAAGTTAGTGGCGAAGGTTTTCCCGAGTAATCAAGTGGCGATAGTGTGTGGTGAAGCTGACATGGCGGCGGCATTTTCAAGTTTAAGTTTCGATCACTTATTTTTCACTGGCTCTACCGGTGTTGGTAAATTAGTGATGAAAGCTGCCGCTGAAAATCTAGTCCCTGTGACCTTGGAATTAGGCGGTAAATCACCGACCATTATTGATGAAGACATCGATATAAAAACCGCAGTCAGTCGATTGATTTTAGGTAAAACGCTTAATTCTGGCCAAACCTGTGTGGCGCCAGATTATATTTTTTGCCCACAAAGCAAAGTATCAGAGCTAACTCAAGCTTTTCAAAGCGCTTATCAAAGTATGTACCCTAATACACTAGAAAATGACGACTGCACTTGTATCATAAATGATGGACAAAAAGCCCGAATTGATGGTTTATTAACTGATGCTAAAGCGCAAGGGGCAACCATAATACCCTTGACCCCAACGAGCAGTGATAGCGCGTCGAGAAAAATGCCTTTAACACTGCTCACCGATGTTAATGACGACATGAGCGTGATGCAGCAAGAAATTTTTGGCCCCTTGTTACCTATTATTGGCTATAACAATATTGACGAAGCCATTACTTATATCAATAGTAAACCTCGTGCACTGGCCTTGTACATTTGCAGTTTTAACAAGGAATTTCAACAACAGGTGTTATTAAATACGCATGCCGGTGGTGTCTGTATTAATGATGCCGCTTTTCATGTCGCTATTGATGATTTACCTTTTGGTGGTATTGGTGCCTCTGGCATGGGGCAATATCATGGTAGTGAAGGTTTTAAAACTTTCTCGCACGGAAAATCGGTACTTTCACGAGGAAAAATAAGCTTAGGGACATTATTATTTCCCCCATTCGGTAATAAAATTCATCAAATTTTGTTTAAATTATTTATTCGTTAATTAACCTCATGAGTAAATAATTTACTCATGACACTTTTATTAAGTTTTTGATCTTTTTGTGCGCAAAGAAAATAAATCAGCCAGATGTTTATTGTTACAGACTAAACATAAGTACCTGCAGTTATTTAGCAGCAATACTTGAATATTGTGATTGATAGCACCGCTGCCGTGATGTATTTTAACCGCTACGACTGATCAATAACTTAATGAAATTATTATTAATTTACAATTTCATATTACTTTGCTTGTTCTACTCTCTTTGTTTCAAGCACCAACGCATCTAGTTGCTAAAGGAAATAACATGACTAAACCTTGGATTAAAAATTATCCAGAAAACGTGGCTCATGAAGTGGATTTAAATCGTTATGACTCTTTATTGGCTTTATTTCATCAAACAACCGCTAAATATGATCAGCAAACCGCCTATAGTAATTTCGGCGCTGAGCTGACATTCAAACAAGTAGATGTACTATCACGATCCTTTGCGGCTTATCTGCAAAACGAACTCAATATTCTTCCAGGTGAACGTGTCGCCTTGATGTGTCCGAATACCTTATGTTTTCCAGTGGCTATGTGGGGCATTATTCGTGTTGGCGGCGTGCAAGTAAATGTTAATCCTATGTATACACCACGGGAACTTGCGCATCAACTTAATGATGCTCAAGTCGAAACCATCATCATATTTTCACCTTCAACAAAAATGCTTGCTGATGTTATTGAAAAAACTGATATTAAAAATGTTATTACAGTTAACTTAGACGATTTAGTCAATAAAGGTTTACCTTGCGATCCTGTTGATCCGCGTTTGAGCCAAACCATAAGTTTTACTGATGCCTTAACGCAAGGAGAAAGCTTAACCCTGACTGAGCCGACCCTCTGCCAAACTGATTTATTATTTTTGCAATATACCGGTGGTACTACTGGGCTATCTAAGGGCGCTATGCTTAGCCATGGCAATCTAATTGCCAATATTATGCAATACCAAGAGTTTGCTAAAAATAAGATAAATTACGGTAATGACGTTGTTATTACCGCTATTCCTATGTACCACATCTTTGCTTTGATGGCGAATACGCTGAGCTATTTCTATTTTGGCGCTAAAAATGTTTTAGTGACTAATCCTCGTGATATGGCGAGCTTTGTCGAGATATGGAAAAACACGCCCGCCACTGTTTTCACTGGGGTAAACACTTTATTTAATGGTTTATTACACACGCCAGGCTTTGATCAAGTTGATTTTTCATCATTAAAAATTTCTCTGGGCGGCGGCGCAGCAGTACAGCAAGCGGTAGCAGACAAATGGCAACAAGTGACCGGCGTTAGGCTAAACGAAGGTTATGGTTTATCTGAAACTGCACCGGTTGTGTCATTAAATTTTGGCACTACCATTAATGGCAAAGCCGTTTATATACCCGGTATTGGTGTACCCGTGCCCAGCACTGATCTTTCTATTCGAGACGATTATGGCAATGTAGTCGCACAAGGCGAATCCGGCGAGCTATGTGCTAAAGGTCCACAAGTTATGCAAGGTTACTGGAACAATATTGCCGCCACCAATGAATGTATGACTCCTGATGGCTACTTTAAAACCGGCGATGTCGGCATGCTGGACGAGCAAGGCTTCTTCCACATTGTTGATCGTAAAAAAGATATGATTAATGTTTCTGGTTTTAATGTTTATCCTAACGAAATTGAAGCTGAAGTAGCTAGAATGACCGGCATATTAGAATCAGCTTGCATCGGCGTAACTGATGATAAAACCGGCGAAGCCGTTAAACTTTTTATCGTTAAAGCAGATAAAAGTATTACTGAGCAAGATGTTATAAAATTTTGTCGCCAAGGGTTAACTGGCTATAAGGTCCCTAAACATGTGGTTTTTATCGATGAAATCCCTAAATCAAGCGTCGGTAAATTATTACGCAGAGAGCTAAGATAGTATTTAGGGTTGGCTATCGCTGTTATAAGGCAATGAGTGAAAATAATTCAACCGTTGAATGAATTCTTCTCGTTTGCTGTCAACAGATAATAGCCTTAAGATGATCTTGTTTTAGGATCTCCCCCGGTTCAAAGAACGTTTTTTACATAGTTAATTTGTTTCATTTTAAGGACATCAATTGATGTCCTTTTTTTTTCATTATTTTTTATCGACAATATTATTTTGGTGCAAGCACACTATAATGGTGCACTAGGCGGTATTTCAAAGTGCAATTAATAAAATAAATCATATAAAATCAATAGGTTAAATTACGGCTTAAGTTTTGCTATAAAGCATTTGTCTTTATTAAAATATGTTAACTATGCCAATTCAAACACCTATACGTGGCCTACGCTCATTTTGCGTAGCGTCGAAATGCTTAAGCTTTAAGCATGCTGCAGCACAATTATTTTTAACTCCCTCGGCCGTTAGCCATCAAATAAAACAACTTGAAACACAATTAGGTATGGTTTTATTCAATCGTGGCACCAGAACCATTGAACTTACCAGTGCCGGAAAAAAGTTTTACCAATCGATTCAACCTTTAATTAATCAATTAGAATCAACCATAGACGAATTTACGCAAAAGCAACAAAATCAAACTATTGTCATTAGTTTGCCAGAATTTTTTGCCAGCGAATTATTTATCCCTCGTTTATCAGAGTGGTCGCAAAATAACCCAACCATTAACCTACAACTAGAAACGGTTAAGTCTGGCAGCGAACCATCACTGTCTGCAGATTTATCTATTGTGCTTGCTAATGGCAAGCCTAATGCAAAAATAGTTCAAGAGTTATTTCCTATTCGTTATGCTCCTGCTTGTAACAAAAAACTTTATAAAAAGCTAAAAAACACCGGTTTTTCTGCCTTAAAAACCACACCATTACTTTTACATAGATCACGTCCATGGTCTTGGCATCAATGGGCTGATAAAAATAATGTTGACGATTTTGACCCTAAACAAATCATCCAATTTGACAGTATGTATGCTGTAGTTAGAGCGGCACAACAAGGCATGGGTATAGCATTAGTGCCATTGCCAATGAGTAAAGCCTGGTTCAGTGAACAACTGCTGGTAAAGCTATTTGACGAGGAATTAAATACCAATGATAAATATTATCTTATTCAGCATGAAAATATGGATAATAATACAAAGCTGAAGCTCTTTGCTCAATGGGTAAAAGAAACCTTCACCATTTAATCCCCTTACGCTTATAAACGTTAAATGCTGATGTTCGACCTGAAATAAATGGTTCGCTAACAACAGAGTTAAACTACTGACATACAGTTGAATTTTATTCACTTGATAGGTGTATTCTAATCGTTTGTCAGTTATTGGGCTTATCTTTATATTGTTGTTGTATCAATTTGATGCACAACACATATGGGATAACAACATGAACAAAACAATGTTAAAAAACACACTATTCGCCACTTTATTATTAAGTACTACGCATGTAACTTTAGCCAATGAAGCGATATTCCAAGTGGCTGTTGTAAAAGGGACTGTGGGTACTGCCGACATAACTAAAGGTGAAGTAGAATTGGGGATCAAAAAATTAACCGCTAGTGAAAGTAGCAAAGATTTTTATGATCGTAAAATGAATTTGTGTGTTGCTTATTTGCAATCTGCACAGAACAATAAATCAGAGTCAGCCTGTACAGAGGCGATCGACAGCATAGAGTCTATCAAGCGTCAAAGTAGCAAAGTTCGCTATTTAACCTCACTTAATTACAGTAACCGTGGTGTTGCTAGGTATAAACAAAATCAATTAACCGCAGCATTAAAAGACTTTGAATTTGCTGTTACCATTGACGAAAACCCCATTACAGCGGGTAATTTACAAAAAATTAGACGACTGTTACCAGTAACCAAAGTAGAAAAAATAGCGGCGTTATCTGATTAACGCTGATATCTTTCCAACTAGGAGCAGACAAATGATCAATAATATACTTCACACAATTAGCTCAACCATTAGCTTGATGATTGAAATTAAGCATATCTCGATTAGTCAGTGGGATGTTGAGTAAAAAGACGGCATTATTCATTACCAGAATTTATAAGCTTTTAGCTAAGGTAATGAATAATGTCAAAACCAACATAACACCACTCTATAATCGTAAAATAAAATACCGTATTTAAATCATTGAACCAAGATTTCAACTATCTACAATAAATAAGTTTTCATACTATAGAGCAACAAATAAAATCACCTTGTTAGTGATTTATTAACTTAAATATAGTGAGGCTAACAAAGCGCTAGGCATGTATCACTTTTTGTGCATAATGAAGGTCCCTCATGCAATATTGCAAGCCATTCAAAAGATAAAAAAGTCCGTTATATGATAAAAGACATTTCCAACTTGCAGGTCAAATTACAAACCTTACTCACAGCACAACAAGAATTTTATACTCAAGGTAAAGTAGCCGATTACATTCCCGCCTTGGCTGAAGTCAGCCCAGAAAGAATGGCTGTTTGTGTTTCCACTATTGACGGTAAAACTGTTGGCGCTGGCGACTATCAAGAGCCCTTTTCGATTCAAAGTATTTCAAAAGTGTTTGGTTTGGTGATGGCAATGAACCGCATCGGCGATGACTTGTGGCAACGGGTTAATATGGAGCCGTCTGGGCAACCCTTTAACTCAATTATTCAATTAGAGTGGGAAAAAGGTATTCCCCGAAATCCAGTGATAAATGCTGGCGCCTTATTGGTTGCTGATGTGCTCACTAGCCACTTTTCTTCTAGTAAGTTAGCCTTTTTAAGTTTTATGCGCTCGTTAGCTCATGATGACAGTATTTATGTCGACAACCATGTTTACCAATCAGAATTAGCCCATGGTAGCCGAAACGCTGCATTAGGCTATTTAATGAAAAGTTTTGGCAATATAGAATCAGAAATACCTGAGGTATTAAGTCATTACTTTACCCAATGTTCAGTCGCCATGAGTTGTGAACAACTGGCAACTAGCCTGCTATTTTTAGCAAATAAAGGTATCGACCCCGTTTCTAAAGAAGCTATTTGCACGCCAAGAGATGCCCATCGAGTTAACGCGATATTATCCACCAGTGGTATGTATGATCAGTCTGGCGAATTTGCTTTCTCTATTGGCTTACCAGCAAAAAGTGGCGTAGGCGGTGGTGTTATTGCGATAGTGCCTAACTATGGTGTTATTTGTACCTGGAGTCCGCCGTTAAATAGCTTTGGTAACTCAGTGATTGGCACAAATTTAGTGGCGAGTTTAGCCCAAGAGTTAGGCTTGTCTATTTACCATTAACACCATCATCTAATACTCGCTCAAAATAATACTCGCGCAAGATTTTTTCTTCTAAAATATGCTCCGAGTATTGTTTTGATAATAAATCAGCCAGCCTTGTAAGGTAATATAAATAGGCGTCACCATCATAGTTCACTGATAATTGATTCATAAAACCATGTAAGTATTCACTTTGCTCAATAGTGACGGTGGGTTTGTCTCGTAAAACAGCGCGCAATGCAGCCACTGAAAAATGTGGCTCTGTGCTAGGTAAAATCAACCTAGTTGCAATATTGGGTGTTAACTGAGTTAAGTGTCTAATTTGGCTGCTATAAAAACAAATAGCCCCTAAGCTTTGCTTAACCGCGCCTTGCGCGTATAACTGCCAAATAGCACTGCCGCCAACACTAAAACCCACCAACAATTTACTGCCTGATATTGCCAACAGCTTTTGCTCAAGTTTGTTAACGTAACCCTCTAAACTCACGTTTTCAGTAAAGTACTGATAAGCGTCACGCTCACAGGTGAAACATTTCGGTTGTTGTTGATAAGGGCCAACCATATGGTATTTAACGCCATAGAATTTTTCCACACCATAGCCATTTTCAACGCCAAGACCTTGCTCAAGGTTAGCAGTAACTTGCTGACATAAGTGCTTAAACTCATCGGTTAAACCAAAAATATCAGCGACAAAAATTATATTCAACCAAACCCTCCAATAAGTAACCAGGTCGTTAAGTACCACTAACGTTGACAGAGAAAACAAGCAAATAATTGACCTTAATTAGGGGGTAAATTTTACCTACTATTTTAAAATTTGAAAGCTCAAATGGGCTAAGCACTAGAAATAGCCGACACTACCCGTTAGAATCTAAGCTATAGCAATTCTAATTATCAGCAACGAGACGTATTCAGATGGGCAGAGCATACCAAAACCGTAAATTATCAATGGCCAAAACTGCGGGTCAAAAAACTAAAGTTTATTCAAAGTATGGCAAAGAAATTTATGTACTAGCGAAAAATGGTGGTGTAGACCCCGATGGTAACCTGGCTTTACGTCGGACGATTGAAAAAGCAAAAAAAGATCAAGTTCCTACACATGTTATTGAAAAAGCATTAGAAAAAGCGACAGGTGCTGGCGGCGAAGATTATGTAGCATCACGCTACGAAGGCTTTGGCCCAGGCAACTGTATGGTCATTATTGATTGTTTAACCGATAACGGCAATCGCACCATTAAAGATGTGCGTCAATGTTTTACTAAAACTTACTCAAAAGTTGGTTCATCAGGCACTGTTTCACACATGTTTGATCATCAAGCGTTATTTGCTTTTAAAGGTGAAGACGATGAAAGTGTTTTAGAGAACTTAATGATGGCTGACATCGATGTGACTGATGTTGAGCTTGAAGACGGTATTATTACCGTTTACGCACCACATACTGAATTTTTCAAAATCAAAACAGAATTTGCCAACAGCATGCCTGAAATTGAGCTCGAAGTAGAAGAAATTACTTGGGTACCACAAACCTATACTGAAATTTCAGGTGAAGACGACTTAGCTAATTTTGAAAAATTTATCAACATGCTAGAAGACTGTGATGACGTACAAAATATTTATCACAATGCTGAACTCGCTGAAGAATAACTTTCAGGAAAAACTGCTTGATTAAAAGTGTCTTAATCCATTTGACTCCTAAATGACGTTAAGATGCTTTTTTTAATCGCCACTATCTTGCCCTAACAACCTAAGGTGCCACATGATTGATTTTCGCTCTGACACAGTAACTCGCCCCAGTAAAGCAATGCGTACGGCGATGGCAAACGCTGAGGTGGGTGACGATGTTTATGGCGACGACCCTACGGTGAATGACCTTGAGTCTTGGGCAGCAGAGCGACACGGTTTTGCCAGTGCCATGTTTTGTAGTTCAGGTACACAAGCTAACTTATTAGCGCTAATGGCACATTGCCAAAGAGGTGATGAGTACCTTTGTGGACAACAAGCGCATAACTATAAGTTTGAAGGCGGTGGCGCGGCTATTTTAGGCTCAATTCAGCCACAACCGATAGCCAATGAGCAAGACGGCTCTTTATGCTTTAAAAAGCTTGCGGCGGCAATAAAACCTGACGACTCTCACTTTGCTCGTACTACCTTACTCAGTATTGAAAATACCATTAACGGTAAAGTCCTGCCGTTAACTTATATGGTAAAAGCGCGTGAGTTTACTCAGCAAAACAATCTAGCCCTGCATTTAGACGGTGCGCGAGTTTACAATGCGGCTAGCGCATTAAATGTCGATATTACTGAAATTTGCCAACACGTAGACTCAGTGTCTATTTGTTTATCAAAAGGCCTTGGCGCGCCAATAGGTTCGTTATTGCTTGGCTCACAAGCTTTGATAAAAAGTGCCAAGCGCTGGCGAAAAGTGGTGGGTGGCGGCATGCGTCAAGCCGGTATTATCGCTGCAGCAGCCAAAATAGCACTAGAGCAAAATCCAGAAAAATTAGCACAAGATCACATTAATGCGAAATATTTAGCGCATGCCTTAAACCAGTTTGCTGATATTTCAGTCAATCTGGAGCAAGTAGAGACTAATATGGTTTTCGCAAAATTCTCTGAAGCTGTGGATATGGCTAATTTGGTCGACAAGTTAAAGGCAGATAAAATACTCTTATCTGCGGGCAACCCTATGCGACTAGTCACTCATTTAGATATTGATAAAACGGCTATAGATAACTTTATTACAAAATTAAGCAGTGCCTTAAACTAAACATCTACTAGCATTAAAGTAAGCTAATAACTGTTTATGCATTAGCACTGAGTGTGAAGTTAAGTGTGAAGTTATGTGTCAAACGAAGAGTAAAAAAGAGTCATAACTAATACTCACAAAGGTTAACGCGTGGGTTAACCTTTGTGAGTCACTGTTATTTTGCCAGTTTTTCGATCATGGTATTTACTGCGCTCAAATGCTCTGGATTGTTATGACACATGCCTTGAAACACGGCACAAATATCAAGAAAATCGGGCAACTCTGTACGCTGTGCTAACTTCATTAAACGTTTTGTTAACCGTAACGACGCCACAGGTTTAGCCGCTATTTCGTTTGCTAGCTTTTGTACTCTCTCAAGTAGATATTCTGGCTCAACTACATCTAATACCACACCCATTTCTTTCGCCTCTAGCGCATCGATTACACGGCCAGTAAAGGTTAACTCAGCGGCTTTTTGATAACCAATTAAGCGTTGCATAAACCAAGCGCCGCCATCACCTGGAATAATACCTAAGTTAACAAAGGTTTCACCAAATTTAGCTTTTGTTGATGCTATTCTCATATCGCACATATTAGCAATATCAAAACCCGCCCCTATTGCTGGGCCATTAACCGCCGCAATAACCGGTACTTCTAATTTGTGTAAAGCTAATGGTATACGTTGAATACCTTCTCGGTAACGTCTTTCTAGTGCTTGTACATCACCGGAAAAATCTCCTGTGCGCTCAGCCATATCTTTTATATTTCCACCAGAAGAAAACGCAGAGCCGTCACCGGTAATAATCAGCACAGCAATTTCAGGCGTACGATTAATCCATTCAACGGTATTGACAATATCGTCGGCAATGGCAGTACCCGTTAAGGCGTTACGCACATCGTGGCGATTGAATGTTAAGGTAAGCACTTTATTATTTAGCGTTATTTTACTGTCAACTAATGCGGGTAGTGAACTCATTTTTACCTCGATAATTTTATTAATTAACCTTACCTAATGTTAAGGTTAATTAGGGCTTAAGATTTTTCAGCAATTTTCACTTGTTGCCAAAAGGCTTCAAGCTCGTCTAACGAATGTTGTTGAAAACTTTTATCCGCGCGATTAACTTGCGCTTCCACACCACAAAAGCGCCGAGTAAACTTATTATTTGCTTGGCGCAGTAAAGCTTCAGGGTCTTGTTTAGCATGTCGACATAAATTAACTACCGCAAACATTAAATCCCCCAATTCTTCAGCTAAAGCGGTATCGTCTCGATGTAACTCCGCTTTTACCTCTAACACTTCTTCTTCAACTTTAGCAAAAACGTCATCAATATTATGCCAATCAAAGCCGACATGGGCACAGCGTTTTTGAATTTTTGCTGCCTGTGATAACGCCGGCAGGTTTCGTGGAATATCGGCTAAAATACTTAAGTTTTTATCGTCATTTTTTTGCTGACGTTCTTTAACCTTCTCATTTTCCCAGTTAGCTTTGACTTGCGCCTCAGATTCAAAGTCACTACTCGCAAAAACATGGGGATGACGGCGGATCAATTTTTCACAAATAGCACTCAGCACACTGTCAAAATCAAAACGCTTTTCTTCCTCGCCAAGTTGGCTATAAAACACCACTTGAAACAATAAATCGCCTAGCTCTTTTTCCAGCTCAGTAAAGTCTTCTTGCTCAATAGCGTCAGCTACCTCGTAAGCTTCTTCAAGCGTGTGCGGAATAATCGATGCAAAAGTTTGTTTTAAATCCCACGGGCACCCGGTTTCAGGGTTACGTAACTCGGACATGATCCAGCGAAGTTTTTCTATTGATGGTATTTCATTTAACATTTTTAAATTCACTTATTGCTTGTTAGTTTTACTTTATTTCTCATACAGAATTCATTCAACTCTTTTTCAAAATCGACTTGCGAAGCTGGTTCAAAAAACATGGGGATAACCAAAAGTTTTTGGTACTCCATTGGAATTACTTCGTAAAAGGTGTATTCATATGAGTCTGTAATAGACCCATATTTTATATATATTTCCTTAACAATACTGATATCAATAAATTTGTTATTAAGTTTAATCACCTTGTCAGCTAGATTCACTTCTAATGTTCGATACTTAAACCAAAGATAAACCGGACAGATTACGGATAAAGGAATAATGAATGGAGCAGCATAATAGGCGAAAATTTTCTGTAAATAGTGACTTTTATTCACCTGGAAGTCAGGATGTTCAAAAACAAAATAAGATAAGTAAGCTATTATTAACAAAATGAGAAAATAAGCGTACTTAACAATAAAGTAACTTGTGCTTTTTTTGAATTTCATTAAACATCACATCCCTGAATATTAATAACTATACCGTGACAACTTGTATTCTTCTTCAAGGGTATGGGGGATAATAGAGACAAAGGTTTGTTTCAGATCCCAAGGACAGCCCGTTTCAGGGTTACGTAACTCGGACATGATCCAACGAAGTTTTTCTATTGAGGGTTTGTCGTTCAACATTTTTAAATATCCTGCCTATTTATCTTAGCGCTATACAGCACCTACTACTTTGTATAGCTAACCTAGCATCCTAATTCATCATATTAAGCCAATATATTACATTCCTTAATATTAAGATATTGGCGATTCATTATTGTCTGTTTTTCGCACTAAACTTTTAAAGTAAATAAAACATGCAGTAAAAATAAATTTTACAAAAGAAGAATAATTCTGAGAAAGCCTATCATTACTAGTTTGGCTTTTTTGTAAACTGTAATGCCGTTTACAATTGATACAGAAGAAAAAAAGATTGATGCAGAAAAAAAAGCCTAAAAATTTAACAAATGTTGAGTACCTGTCAATTACCTATACCGACTTTAAACCCGGAAAAGTGGATAGAGCTATGGAAATAATCACAAACCATTATTTCCCCGCATCTAAAACAGCGGGAACTCAAGTACCTTATATTATAAGGCTGCAAAGTGGTGAATGGGATATGGCTACAGCATGGACTTTAAAAGAGGGTTATTCATCCATGGAATGGGACATATCTGCTGAAGGAATAAAGTGGATGGAAGCATTCAACAAACAAGCGGGGATAGAAAAATAGAAAAACTTAGCGATGAATTTAATAGTTTAATTCAAAGGAGTAATCACGCAATTGGCTATCATCCGATTAATATTAAATAATGAAACGACTGTAATGTGAAGTCATTTTTTTATAAAAATTTGAAGGGTAATATCAACGAAAAATTCGGCTTACTATAACAAAGGCAACCCTTTCTAGGGTTGCCTAATTCACATCTCACACGCTCAGCTTTTTTCTGAAGAGTTTGTCGTTAAAATAACTTAATGACTGGTTATAATCGTTTAACTTCTGCAACGTCATCTAACTGCTTTAATTTAGCTAATAAGCGCGTTAATGCTTCGTTATTGGCTATTTCCACTTTTATGGTCATGCTCATACTTTGTTTAGCGTTATCGGTATGACTTTCAATACCAATAATACTGACTCTTTCATTGGAAATAATCGTCGAGATATCTCTGAGTAAGCCTTGGCGATCACCACCAATAATGTTGATACTCACTTGATAACTTTTTTTGTTATTTATGCCCCACTGTACTTCTACTTCACGCTCTGGTTGCTGATTCAGTGCGTTGGCGAGCTGCTCACAGTCAACCCGATGCACTGAAATCCCACGTCCTTGAGTAATAAAGCCAGCGATTTCATCCCCTGGCACAGGATGACAACATTTTGCCATGTGAGTCAACAAGTTACCAACACCTGAAACGGTAATACCATTATTATCAGCAGCTTCTGTGTCAGCTTGTTGGGGCTGACGAATTAAGCTTTGCGGATCAATATCTACTTCAGGTTTTAACTTTTCGTCTTGCTGTTGTAAACAATGAACCACTTGTAACAAGCGTGTACTGCCTGAGCCTACCGCAGCAAATAAGTCATCTTTTGTCGTAAAATTAAAACGCTCTATCGCCGCAGAAAAATCAACTTTAGCCAAAGATAACTGTAACTTACCCAATGCAGTGTCTAACATCTCTTTACCGGCAGCAAGGTTTTTATCTCGGTCAAGTAAACGAAAAAAATGTTGTACCTTGGCCCGAGCACGCGGTGTATGAAGATAATTTAAACTGGGGTTTAACCAATCTCTACTCGGATTGAGTGTTTTGCTGCGCAAGACTTCAACTTGATCGCCGGTTTGCAAAAGATAGGTAAAAGGAACTATTCGACCAAATACTTTTGCGCCAATACAACTGTGACCAACATTGGAGTGAATATAGTAAGCAAAATCTAAAGGGGTTGCACCACTGGGTAAATCAACCACATCACCACCTGGGGTAAAAACATAAATACGGTCTTCAAATACTTGACTACGCAGTTCATCAAGTAATTCGCCACTTTCTGACACGTCTTCTTGCCATTGTAGGATTTTTCTTAACCAACTGACTTTTTCATCAAAACCTGAGGTTTTACCACTGGCATTACCTTCTTTATATCGCCAATGCGCTGCAACACCCAATTCTGCATCGTCATGCATTTGTTGTGTTCTGATTTGAATCTCTATTGTTTTATCTTCGGGGCCGATAACTACGGTATGAATTGATTGATAGCCGTTGCTTTTTGGTGTTGCAACATAGTCATCAAATTCTTTAGACAAATGCTTCCAACTAGTGTGCACTAGACCTAATGCGCCATAGCAACCTTGTAATTCATCAACAATAACGCGTACTGCACGCACATCAAATAGCTGTTCAAAGTCTAACGACTTTTGTTGCATTTTTTTCCAAATGCTATAAATGTGTTTAGGGCGTCCGCAAACAACACCTTTAATGTCAGACGATTTTAATTGCTTAGATATGTTATCAACAAATTCAGCCATATAGCGTTCTCTGTCGAGACGTTTTTCATCTAGTTCTTTGGCAATTTCTTTGTAAACCTCAGGGTGCAAGTAACGAAAAGAAAGATCTTCTAATTCCCACTTTAACTGCCCAATACCTAAACGATTGGCCAATGGTGCGTATATATTGCTGGTTTCTTTAGCCGCTAACACTCGGGTTTCTTCATCACTATCTTTTACCAAGCGTAGGTGGCATAAGCGTTCTGCAAGCTTAATAACAACGGCGCGAACATCTTCAACCATCGCCAAGAGCATACGGCGAATATTGTCAATTTGATTGGTATTGACTAGGCTAGATTGTGATTGCTGTAACGCCTTGATCGCTTCCATTTGGCTAACACCTTTGCACAGTAAATATATTTGTTTAGAGAAATTCTCTTTAATATATTCAAGGCTAATGCACTTATACTCATACAAAGGACAGATAAAAGCCGCGCATAATGAGTCGGTATCAAGATTTAAACCCGATAGAATTTCCACCATTTCTAAAGATTTAGTTTGGCAGGGGGTACTATCATCAAATAAATAATTTACCTTTTGATACAATTTTTCTAACGCTGCTTTTTTGTCATTGTCTAATTCAAGCGCCGCTAGCCATTGCTCAAAGCTTGCTTGTGACATTTGATGTGACTTACGCACAGAAACCATGGAACTCCCTACCTGTGATTCAATTTTTCAACAACGCTATAAGCTAAACATTAGCATAGTTTCAACATGCTTTGTTTGTGCAAACATGTCCATTAAGGCTATTTTTTCAATTTTATAACCGTGATCGATAAGTAATTTTGCATCACGGGCTAATGACGCCGGATCACAACTGACATAAAGTATCTGATTAACATTAAAGGCCAGTAATTGCGTTAACGCTTGATAAGCTCCGGCACGAGCAGGATCAAGTAAAACCTTAGTATACTTTTGTTTTGCCCAAGGCTGGTCTTGCCAATCACTGTTTAAATCCGCTTGATAAAATTGGCAATTGTGAATATCATTTTTCAGCGCATTTTCTTGGGCCTTCTCTACCATTACTGAGATGCCCTCAATACCGACAACACGACTGACCTTTTCGGCAATAGGTAAACTAAAGTTACCTAAGCCACAAAACAGGTCGAGCACAATATCGTTATCATTAAGCGCTAACCAAGTCAGCGCCTGCTCCACCATTTGCTTATTAACCAGATGATTGACCTGGATAAAGTTATTCACCGAAAATTCAATTTTTATTGCATCTGTTAAGGCATAAAACAAGGTTTTATCTTCTGTCAGTGGTGTAAGCTCATTACCGTCATCAAAGTAAACTAGCCATTGATTTTTATCAGCAAAATGTTGCCAAAGCTTTTTGTCTTGTGCCGTTGCTTTCACTAATTGTCGCACCACAACCACCTGCTCATTAGCCGCAATAATTTCAATATGACCGATGGCATTTTTACCTGACAACCTTGGCAGAAGTTCTTTTAGTTCAGTAAAAATATGACCAAATGCTTCGACGATTACTGGGCAAGACTTAATTTCAGTTAAGTGGCTGCTCTCGCGTTGACGAAAGCCAATAATCGGCGCGCCACGTTTATTATATTGCACACCAATTCTTGCTTTACGGCGATAATGCCATGGTTCATTGATAAGGTGACTCTGCCATGGCAGACTTTCATTGAGTGCTTGGCGAGCAAGTAATTGTGTTATTTTATCTTGCTTATAAGTTAACTGCTGCGAGTAGTCCATATGCTGTAAATTACAACCACCACACTGAAAGTAATGACGACACTTAACTTCTACTCGCGCTGCACTGGCGCTAATAACACGCAATAATTTTGCTTTTGCAAACTTACTTTTTTGCTCATAGACATTAACTTCAACCGTTTCATTGGGCAGTGCACCTTCAATAAAAATTGGGTTTTTACCCTGAAAGGCAACGCCGCAGCCTTGCTGATCAAGGTGGCTAACATTAACGGTTATGTGTTGCTGTATCGGTGCTTTTTTCGGGCTTGCTTTAAAAAAATTTGCCATAGCTATCTTAGTTTGCCATCAAGGAGCAGCATAAATTATCTCTTAGCTGCCATAGTGAACGATTACTATTTGGTATTAGTCTTAACTGTGCCATTATAGTGTTATTAACCCAATGATTTTACACTAAAGCTCAACAAAAAATGCATAAAATAAGCCTGAAAGATTGGGTAATTTTACTTACGGTCGTTCCTACGACCCTAATCAGTTTAGTTGTTGCTGGCTACTTATCCTATAGTCGCTATAGCGAACTCGATCAGTTTATTTATCAACGTGCCAATAGCATCATTTCTCCTCTTGCCATTAGCAGTGCTGAGCCATTATTAGCGAAAAAAAGAGATAGTTTAAGAACGCTGATAGGCTTTAGCCACCGTAGTCAATCCGACATTATAAAAAGCATCGCCATATTCACTGTCAACAACCAAGTGTTCGTCACCAGTGCTTATCACGGTGACACCCTTGCCATGCGTCTTAAAACCGGAGAAAGTTTGCCTAAACGTATTCAGTATGAAGACTTCGGTGATGACCTCATTTATCGCGCGCCCATTATTGACGAATTTACCACACAAACCAGTGACGACACTTTAGGCAGTAGTGTGATTGGCTATATCGCCATACACATTGACAAGAGTACGATTAGATATGCTCAGCAACAGTTGTTGATCACAGTATTTTTCATCTTACTTGCTGGCTTTATCATCAGTGCATTGTTTGCCTATAAACTCATTAATAGCGTTACCCGCCCGATATCATCAATGGTATTAGCGATAGACCGCATTAGAGAAGGAAAAATTGATAGTCGTATCAGTGGGCAACTTGTTGGTGAACTAAACTTTTTAAAAAATGGCATCAATACCATGGCGCAATCTTTAGGCACTTATCAAGATGAAATGCAACGTAGTATTGATCAAGCCACGATAGATTTACGTGAAAGTTTAGAGCAATTTGAAATTCAAAACGTCGAGTTAGATATTGCAAAGCGTAAAGCGCAAGATGCTAACAAGGTAAAGTCTGAGTTTTTGGCCAATATGAGCCATGAGTTACGTACGCCTCTTAATGGTGTTATCGGCTTTACCCGGCAAGTGTTAAAAACGCCCTTAAGCGACACTCAGCGCGATCACTTACAAACTATCGAACGATCAGCGGCCAGCCTGCTATCCATTATTAATGATATTTTAGACTTCTCTAAACTTGACGCGGGTAAAATGATCATTGAAAACATTCCATTTTCAATTCGTGAATCCATTGAAGAAACCCTGACGTTACTGGCACCCAGTGCCCATAAAAAGAATATTGAATTATCATTGCGCGTGAGCCCTCAATTACCTGACTCACTGATTGGTGACGCAATGCGTATCAAACAAGTGATGGTTAATTTAGCCAGTAATGCGATTAAATTTACTGATAAAGGCTCAGTGGATATTAACCTTGAAGGTCATGTTATTGGCAAAAATCGCTATAAAATTAAGGTAACAGTTCAAGACACGGGTATCGGCATATCAAATCAGCAAAAAAATTCAATTTTTGAAGCCTTTGGCCAGGGTGATAAAAGTGTGACACGGATTTATGGCGGAACTGGTTTAGGACTGGTTATCTCACAACGTTTAGTCTCAGAAATGCACGGTGGCATTGGTTTTGAAAGTATAGAAAATGAAGGTTCAAATTTTTGGTTTACCTTCCAGTGTGAAATAAACACCATACCCACTTTGCATTTACCTGCCCCTGAGAGTCTGACTGGTAAGGCAATATTGTATTATGAGCGTCATGCCGCAAGTCGTTTAGCAACCAGTGAAATATTAGCAAGTTGGCAAATGAAAACGACTTGTATTAGCCAACGCAGTGATATGGACGAACTACTGGCAAATAAAAAATTGCTCTCGTCATTCGACTTTGCTTTAATCGGCCATGACGTTACACCATCAGCGCTCAATGACGTGAAAAAATTTATATTTATCCTGAAAGATATTATTCCATCCATACATTTAGCCATCAATAGTAATTCACCTAGTTTACATGAGGCGTTAATTTCAAGTGGTGCTAAAACTTGTCTCAGTAAACCCATAACATTACAGCGCTTGAGAAAAACGCTTGCTCCAACAACCATTCGAGAAATCAGTAATTTAATGGCAGTATCAGAACAAAAAGTACCCATTAAAGTACTGGCAGTTGATGATAATGAAGCCAATTTAAAATTGATCAATGAACTGTTACTTGAACAAGTAACAGATGTCGTCACAGCCACCGACGGCGCTCAAGCAGTAGAGTTATGCCGACACGAGAAATTTGCTTTAATTTTTATGGATATACAGATGCCTATACTCGATGGCATTTCTGCTTTTGCTATTATTCGTCAACAAACACTTAATGAGCATACCCCAATAATCGCGGTGACCGCACATGTCTTTGGCGAAGAAAAAGATACATTACTCGACAATGGTTTTAACTCCTTTATTACAAAGCCAATTGATGAAGCCATGCTGCATCATAGTATTTATGAGTATTGTGATTCAACATTACTCGCTTATCACCCTAAACTTGTTGCTCCAACACCTAAGGCTATTAACGATTCTAAGTCAAAAATTATTGATTGGAAACTGGCATTACAAAGAGCAGGACAAAAAAAACTGTTAGCCAAAGATATGTTTATTGGCTTGGTCAACAGTTTGCCAGAAAGCAAGGCAAACATTTCTGAAGCGCTTATCTCTCAAGATATTGAGCAGTTAAAAGTGTTAATACACAAGCTTAACGGCGCTTGTTGTTACTCTGGTGTACCCAGTTTAGGGAAAGTGACTCATGAACTTGAAACAGAATTAAAACGAGATATTGGCCTAGATGATCTACAGCCAGAATTTTTTGAATTTTTTGAACAAATAGATTTGGTACTAGAAGAAGCTGAAAATTTTATCAACAATATTGAAGTAGGTAGTGAAAATATCACTAGATTAAACTAAGGTAAACAAGGTAAATCGTTAACGAATTTTTATAGTTGGCGAGGTATTAATCTCGCCATCTTCAGTAATCACCGCAATACTTGAGTCAGACCTTAATACGGCTAAGCTATGCCCTTCATTATTGCGAATAAAACTGAGTTCATAACCAAACCTCCCCAAACTACTGGCAGAAAACTTTTGTGCCAGTGAGAGTTTAGACCACCATATTGATTGCTCAGGTACTTCTTTTCGCCTATTAAGAATAGGATTTTTTTGCGACGGCATATCAACTCCCCAATCCACATCTACTGGTAAAAAAATTCATTTAGCCTAATAAGAGTATAGGGTATATATAATTGCCAAGTCATAATTTATCAGTGACTTTGTCACATGCCGTTACATACTAAGCTTGCTGTCATTAACTATGTTGATAATACAACAAAAGCTGTGGCATATTTCACTTCATCAGAAAGTGATATATGCCATGTAGTAGCACCTAGGTTTTCAGCTAGCATTAACGCCTGCAAACTAAGCTCAAGTGTGGGTTGCCCAGACGCTAATGACACAATATCAAAATGTTGAAACGAAACACCGTTAGCAATACCGGTGCCAAGCGCTTTAGCAGCGGCTTCTTTGCCAGCCCAGCGCTTAGCCAAAAAACGCTCAGGTTGTTTTAACGTAAGATAATGCTGATACTCACCAGACGTTAAAATTCGCTTGGCTAAGCGTTGCTGCGCATTTTCAGACATTTTAGCAATGCGCCGAATATCAACTATATCAGTACCAATACCCACAACTGACAAACTTTAACCCTCCGAAGTACTAAGTTACCCTAAAGAACGTGCTTCTAGCATTAAACGCTTCATATCTCGAACCGCTTTGTCTAAACCGTCAATCACTGCACGGGCGATAATAGCGTGGCCAATATTGAGCTCAATTATTTCGGGTATCGCCGCGATTGGCTTAACATTGAAGTAATTAAGCCCGTGACCTGCGTTAACTTTTAAGCCTAAACCATCAGCGTACTCAATGCCTTCAACCAAGCGCGCAAGCTCTTGCTGTTGCTCTTCTTCGCTTGCTGAATCAGCATATTGACCAGTATGAATTTCGATATAAGTGGCTTTACTGAGTACGGCTGCATCAATTTGTTTTTTATCGGCATCAATAAATAAACTGGTTTGTATACCCGCATTTGCCAAGCGAGCTACAGCGGCGTTAATTTTATCTTGTTGCCCAGCAACATCTAATCCACCTTCCGTGGTTAACTCTTCACGTTTTTCCGGCACTAAACAACAAAATACGGGTTTAACTTCACAGGCAATATCCAACATTTCGTCGGTGACGGCCATTTCAAAATTCATCCGTGTATGTAAGGTTTGCTTTAGTACATAAATATCTCTATCTTGGATATGGCGACGGTCTTCACGTAAATGCACTGTGATACCATCAGCACCAGCATGCTCGGCTACAGAAGCCGCATAGACAGGATCAGGATAATTAGTGCCACGTGCTTGTCTTAATGTGGCAATATGGTCTACGTTTACACCTAATAAAATATCTTTCATATACAATCTCTATTATGTTTACTGGATTAAATGTTTACTGGATCAATTTTAACACTTTACATCACTAAGTTTAACGCTTTAACTTAGAAATTTAATCATGGCTTTGCTATGCTTTCTTACTAAAGAGTTTTCGGCTATTGAGCGGTACACCATCAAGTAAATGATTAATCACTTGTCTCATCAAAGCTTTAAAGGTATTGAGCACTTCTGGTGTCGATAAATCACGTTTGGCAATCGCTTGTAAATGCCAACGATTATAACAAGGCTGCTTTAATTTTGTATAAGCTGGGATAAAGCCTTCGTCTGGTAAGTAATAGAAGCCCTCTGCACTATGCTCAAATACTAATGAGAAATCAAAAGAAAGACCCAGTTCATCCATCAGCATCAATTCAAATTCTCGCAAACAAATCTCAATATTGCTCGCTTGTGCTAAAGCTTCTAAGCTCATTTTATATTGCTGAAAAAGCGCCTCGCAAGCAATATTTTCGCCAAGCAGCTTAACCAATAATTCATTAATATAAAAAGCACTGAACAAGGCGTTTTTCTTTAAAAGAAAAGATTTTCCAATCGGCTCAACTCGAATTAAGCTCTTTAAGTTGTATTGCCCTTTCAAGGTCACTTTAATCGGTAGAAAAGGTTGTAATAGGGCCTTACGACTCGACTTTGTTGAATGACCGACATAACTTAACGCCGCTAGTTTGCCGTCATGCTCAGTTAACAGATCAATTAGCAGCTGATTCTCTCGATAAGGTCGACTATGGAGCACAAAAGCTGACTGCGTAGTTTCTAGCATCTAGATTCCAAGTTAGCCCAGTGGCATTTAAGCACTGTTCAGAAAGCGAAAAATAAAATTTTTATTGGCTCAGGTAACAGTTACAAACTAAACCTAAATACCTAACTCTATGTAGGCGAGGCTTAATCAACTACTTTGTGAATAGTAAATTTAGCCCGCATATATCAAACTAACCTGAGTAATCGTCGCCATAGCCTAAGCTTCTTAATGCACGTTCATCGTCTGCCCAGCCTGATTTAACTTTCACCCAAGTCTCTAAAAATACTTTACGTTCAAATAGGTTTTCCATATCACGTCTTGCTTCTTGGCCAATAACTTTCAGTTTTTCACCCTTATTGCCAATAACCATGCGCTTTTGGGTCGTTCTTTCGACTAAGATCAGCGCGTTAATATGCAAGATGCCTTTTTCATCAATCTTAAATTGTTCAATTTCAACTGTTGTTGAGTAAGGTAATTCATCGCCAGTAAAGCGAATTAGCTTTTCACGCACAATTTCAGAGGCCATAAATCGACTTGAGCGATCGGTAATATAATCTTCTGGAAACCAAAATTCTGCTTCGGGTAAGGTGTTAAGGCATATTTTTTTAATCGCCTCAACGTTATCACCTTTACTCGCTGAAATCGGCACAATATCAGCAAAATCGTGCATAGCACCTAGCTTCTGTAAATGCGGCAACAAAGTGTCTCTGTCCGGTATATTATCAATTTTATTAACTACTAATACACAGGGAGCACCGCTGTTTTTAATTTTGGTCAGTACCATTTCATCGTCACTTGTCCAATGTGTACCTTCAACTAAAAATACTACAGTACCAACTTCTGCCAAGGTACTACTGGCCGCACGGTTCATTAAACGATTAATAGCCCGCTTTTCTTCTGAATGTAGGCCAGGGGTGTCAACTAAAACCGCTTGATGATTACCTTCGGTTAAAATACCTAATATTCTATGACGTGTGGTCTGTGGTTTACGTGAGGTAATACTGACCTTTTGGCCAAGCAAAGTATTTAGTAATGTTGATTTACCAACATTTGGGCGGCCAACAATGGCAATAAGACCGCAATAGGTTTGTTCTGTTGTCATAATCTAGTTATCAACTTAAATGTCAAACAAGCTATTAAGCTTGTTCTATTAATTCTAAAACCTGCAAAGCGGCTGATTGCTCAGCTTTACGTCGGCTACTACCCTTAGTAATCACTTCCTTCACAACTACGCTTGTTGTGCAACGCACTGTGAACTGCTGATTGTGTGATTGCCCCGTGGTATTAATTACATCATATTGTGGCAAAGGAATTTTTCGTCCCTGCAAATACTCTTGTAAACGTGTTTTTGGGTCTTTTTGTTCATTGCCTGGCTTGATGTCGCTTAAGCGCTGTTCAAACCAGCTGAGAATTAATGCCTGACATGTAGGTAAGTCGGCATCTAAATAGACAGCACCTATGATGGCTTCAATGGCATCTTCAAGGATCGAATCTCTGCGATGACCACCACTTTTTAATTCGCCAGGTCCTAAAATCAAATATTGACCTAGGTCAAAGTCTCGACCCACCTCAGCTAAAGTAACACCTTTAACCAAACTTGAACGCATACGCGTTAAATCGCCTTCGGCCTGCTTTGGAAATTTTTGATATAAGGACTCTGCAATAACAAAACCTAAAATTGAATCACCTAAAAACTCTAGTCGCTCATTATGAGCACCTTTAGCGCTTCTATGCGTTAATGCTTGTAATAATAGTTTTGGCTCTTTAAAACTATAGCCAATTTTTTTATAAAGCCGCGCAATCGCGGCAGGAGTATGTAACACAGTTATTCAATTCCACCGATTCGAGAAAAACGCACGTTGGTTGGTATCCAGTGTGGTATAAAGCTGTCGGGTGTACGATCAAAATCAAAACTCATCCAAATAGCAACCGCTTCACCGACTAAATTTTCTTCTGGCACAAAACCCCAAAAACGTCCATCTAGGCTATTATCCCGATTATCGCCCATAACAAAGTAATGACCTTTAGGCACAAAAAACTCATTCGCTTGTGTACCGCTTTGCTGAAAGTAATGCTGTGTGCGCGGTAAAATTTGCTCATTGACTAAGAAGTCATGTGTTTTATCAGCCATGGTTGAGGTGTAACGCGTTAACGGCATACCCTCATCGTTATAATCGGTTTTATTTTTAAAGGTTTGTTTTACTTGCTCAAAATCAGGACATTTTGCATCAGAAGCCAAACAGGCTGGTTTGATATATAAAACTTTATTTTTATATATCACTCTATCGCCCGGTAAACCTATCACACGTTTGATGTAATCAATTTGTGGATCTCGTGGGTATTTAAAGACCACAACATCACCACGATCTGGCAAGCCAACTTGAAAAAATTTATTACGTACTACGGGATCGCGCAAACCATAGTTAAACTTATTAACTAAGATAAAATCGCCATCAAGTAACGTTGGCATCATAGAACCCGAAGGTATTTGAAACGGCTCATAGATAAACGAGCGCAGTATCAACACAAAAGCAATAACCGGGAAAATTTGTACCGAAGTATCAACTAATGCTGATGGCTCAATTAATTTAGCCACAATGTTTTCGCTTAAAGGTGATGCACATTGAGCTTGCGCATCTGCTAACTTAAGCTGACGTTGCGGTGCTAAATAAAACTTATCAGCTAACCAAACAATGCCGGTAATTGCGGTAATAATGACTAAAAATATTGAAAAGTAAACTGCCATATTATTCCTATCTTTTAATAATTAAACTAATACCAGGTTGACTACTTAAATGCTCTACTCTTTCATTGAACAGATCATTAATCAACTGGGTATTCTTATTTATCCAATTTAAGCACAGCTAAAAACGCTTCTTGTGGTACTTCTACATTACCCACTTGTTTCATACGTTTCTTACCATCTTTTTGCTTCTGTAATAATTTTTTCTTACGAGAGATGTCACCACCATAACATTTTGCGGTAACGTTTTTACGCAGCTGTTTGACCGTAGTTCGAGCGATAACATTATTACCAATGGCAGCTTGAATAGCGATATCAAACATTTGTCGATGAATTAACTCTTTTAATTTTTCAACTAGCATACGACCACGGGGTACAGAATTAGCGCGATGAGTGATCATAGCTAACGCATCAACTCGGTCGCTATTAATCATCACATCAACACGGACCATGTCAGCCGGTTCAAAACGAACGAAATTATAATCTAATGACGCATAACCACGACTGGTTGATTTTAACTTATCAAAAAAGTCCATCACCACTTCTGCCATCGGTAATTCATAAGTTACCGCAACTTGATTACCGTGATAGATAATATCTTTTTGCACACCACGCTTTTCAATACATAAAGTAATAACATTACCTAGATGCTCTTGAGGTACTAGAATATTCGCTTGCACTATCGGCTCACGAATTTCTTCAATATTATTTGTTGCTGGTAAATCGCTTGGATTATCAATAGAGATGACATCGCCATTGGTACAAACTATTTCATAATTTACCGTTGGCGCTGTTGTGATCAGATCAAGATCGTATTCGCGAGCTAGACGCTCTTGCACAATTTCCATGTGCAACATGCCCAAGAAACCAATACGGAAACCAAAGCCTAGTGCTGATGAGTTTTCAGGTTCAAAAAACAAAGACGCGTCATTCAAGCTAAGTTTATTTAAAGCATCACGGAAGTTTTCATAATCTTCTGAACTGATCGGGAATATACCGGCGTAAACTTGTGGCTGAACTTTCTTAAAGCCCGGCAAAGCCTTTTGCGCTTCTTTTTTAAAGATAGTTATTGTGTCGCCTACCGGTGCACCGTGAATTTCTTTAATACCCGCAACTATAAAACCGACTTCACCCGCTTTTAATATACCGGTCGGTTTTTGTTTCGGTGTAAAAATACCCACCTTGTCAACAATATGATGTTGTCCTGTCGACATCACCACCATTTTATCGCCTTTTTTAATTTGGCCATTCATAATTCGAACCAAGGATACTACGCCTTGGTAGTTATCAAACCACGAATCAATAATAAGTGCTTGCAGCGGTGCATCCGGATCACCTTCTGGAGGTGGAATATTCTCAACAATAGTTTCTAGTACGTCTTCAATACCTAAACCGGTTTTAGCCGAACAGGTCACAGCACCCGTAGCGTCAATGCCGATAATATTTTCAATTTCTTCACTGACACGCTCAGGATCGGCTTGTGGCAAATCAATTTTATTTAGAATAGGGATGACTTCCAGTTCCATCTCAAGTGCGGTGTAGCAGTTAGCTACTGTTTGAGCTTCAACACCTTGACCGGCGTCAACAACCAGTAAAGCACCTTCACATGACGCTAATGAACGGGAAACCTCGTAAGAAAAGTCGACGTGACCTGGCGTGTCGATAAAGTTGAGTTGATACACTTCACCGTTTTTTGCTTTGTAGTCTAAAGTAACACTTTGCGCTTTTATGGTAATACCACGTTCGCGCTCAATATCCATAGAGTCAAGTACTTGGGCTTCCATTTCACGTTCTTGTAGACCGCCACAATGTTGAATTAGGCGATCTGAAAGCGTTGATTTACCGTGATCAATATGGGCGATAATAGAAAAATTTCGAATATGTTTCATAAATGGGAAGTCAAATAAGTTTATAGTTAATTCAATAATGGTGAGATTTTAGCGAATTTAGCGCGCTGGGGCTATCTTTTGTTGCGATTCAATCAGTGATTTCTGTAATCATGATGTTTTGATTTTCTCGACGGATAATTTTTGGCGCCAATTTTGCACAGGTTGCGCTTTTTATTTGTTGCCTTTTGGCTAGCATAAAGCCACAAAAACCACCGGTAATACCCAATAAGATTGCAAAAATTTCATGAGGCAGTATGGCGTTAATCACTAACCATTGGCCAAACCAAGAAGCAAGTAACAAGCCTAATACCGGCCATAAATAAACTTGCCAAGCCGATTGTAATAGAGCACTTTCATTCAAGCCTAACACGACATTATCGCCAAGTTCTAAGGCTAATGAAGATGTTAAGGTCAACGAAAGCTTTTTCTGTGGAAAAGCTTTCGCCACCTGACCACTACCACAATTGTCGACTTGCTGACAGCCACCACAAGCTGATTTTATCAAACTGGTCACGGTGACATTGTCATGGTCAATAGCGACGACTGTGGCTTGTTCTTCTATCATGGTGTGGACTGATTGTTTAAAACAACAGAATCAGCAATGGCCTTTGCCGTTTTTGCTGGAATTTTACCCACAACACTAACTTCAAAGCCGTTAACCACTTGATTCAATACCACGGTTGCACCGTCCATAACATAATCAGTCGCACGTTGGGTATCTTCACTGGGATTTACGTAAACAGAAACATCGACTAAACCATCATTAAAAAGCATAAATTCAACGGGTTTTTTAGTGGTAGAAATTCGATGGCGATTGGCATTTAAACGTTTAAAGCCCTCAGGTAACCATTTAACTTGCCATTGCAGTACTTGCTCTTGATATCCGGCTGGAATTTCAATAACTTTTGGCAAACTTGTTTGCTGTAATTGCAATAAACTCTCACTTAAAGCATTAGTGATATCTAAATGGGTAAACTGTATTTGTTCTAATAACTGCCCAGTACGATTTGCCAAGGCGAGTTTTAATAACATACCAGATTCTTGGTCTAACCATAGCCAGTGTCCGTAACGATAGACATCTTTAGAAACAATACGAATTAATTGCGCGGGTCGCCCTAGTACACGACTTCGGCCAACAGAGATAAAATCATAGGTTTGACCAAGCGCAGTGACACCTTCGCGCAAAACAGCAGGAATAGGACCGGTTATTTGATGAGACGTTACTGAGTATGGAGGTAATTCTGGCTCGATATAACTAACAATATTGTCCTTTCGTAAAACATCCCTGCGCGGGCCGTTTAACAAAGAGAGAATTTCTAACTCATTACCACTTTCATCTACACCATGAAACCAGTGATAAGGTTCTGCCTGATTGTTTTTAACAACAACAAAAGACGTACTAAAGTTAAGGGTTTGTAAAGAGGTTGCGAGGCGCTCAAGCCAAGGTTCAGCTTGTTCGCTTTCATTGGCCGCTATTGGGGTGCTAATGTCTTCTTCATTGGCCGCTGCAGGGGGGCTAATGTTTTCATTGGCTGCTACTGATGTGCTAATGGTAACCAATAGCAGCAGACTTGATATTAATTTCATTTAGCTGATTCTTCAGCCTTATCTTGTGGTGGTGTATGGTTTACATCAACTGAACTTAATTTAATTTGTTGTTGATGATCTGATAATAGTGCTTGGAAACGTCTTTGCTGTTCAACAAAAGCTTGTTTTTCACTGCTTCGGCTAGTTTGTTGAAAATTTAAGCTTACGGGTTCCGCAATACCACCAAATGGCATAGTTTTAACCACTTGACTAGCTGGCAATAAAGCATCGGTATCAGCACTATTTTGTTGTACGCCCATGACCATGAGACCGGCCGCAGATGCTGCAATGGCCATTTGACCAAACGGTTTAGCAAACTGCACCACTTTCGCTTTTAATTTTCCAACAAGGTTATTGCTAGTATGAGGCGCTAAAATCGTTGGCTCATCAGCAATCGCTGTCGCTATTTGTGATGACAGATCAAAATTAATAACATCAGAAGTTTCACCGCGCATTACATCACCCATTAAATGGTAACGTTGCCAGGTTGCTGACAAGTGTGAGTCATTGAGGATTTCATCAAATAGTTCATCGTTTTGTTGATCATTATCTACAATCGATGATACTGCCTCAAACTTATTTTCACTCATAAAGACACCTTAAAAAAATAACTCTTCATTAATTAGCTAACAAAAGACTAAACTTTTATCAGCTAATACTATATTTATTATGCTTGCGTGTACTGCTGTTGAGCTTGCTATTTTTGCATTTAATGTTGCTGCATTCTCTATTGCTGTAACACTATTGCTGCAACAATGGCCTGATTTTTTTATCGACTGCATCACGCGCTCTAAATATTCTTGAACGTACTGTGCCAACAGGACAATCCATAACCGTTGCAATTTCTTCATAACTTAAGCCTTCTAACTCTCTGAGGTTGATCGCAGTTCGCAAATCTTCCGGCAATTGTTCTATGGTCTTAAATATGACATTTTTAATTTCATTGGTCAGTAATAATTTTTCTGGTGAGGCATTCTCTCGTAACGCTTCACCCGAGTCATACATCTCTGCATCTTCAACTTCAATATCTGAGCCAGGGGGTTTACGCCCTCCAGCAACTAAGTGGTTTTTCGCACAATTAACAGCGATGCGATATAACCAAGTATAAAAAGCACTATCTCCTCGAAAATTAGGTAAAGCTCGATAAGCTTTAATAAATGCTTCTTGTACTATATCAGGCACATCACTATGATTTTTAACATAGCGTGAAACCAAGTTTGCTACTTTATGTTGATATTTAATTACTAGCAGGTTAAATGCGTTTTTATCACCACGTTGCACCCGCTCAACCAACTTTTGGTCAACGTTTTGTTCGCTCATTTGAGCTCCATCTCCTACTTGCCATTATTTAACTTATCTACATCTGGTTTACATCTGGCTCGCAGCAAACGCAACAACTCATGGCAAACGCAATAAGTGAGACTAGCCTTATGTTGAAAGGTTCGATAAATATTGAAAAAAATTAAATTTTGTTTATAAAAATAGTTTTATGCTGTTCTGTAACGGCAATAAAAGCTATATTGGGTCATAGTTTATTATACCTTAATTTTAAGAATATATGAATCAACAACACAACTGTGACGTTTTAATTATCGGCAGTGGCGCAGCAGGATTATCGCTTGCTCTGCATCTGGCCAAAAATGCCGACGTGCTTATTTTAAGCAAAGACCAAATTAACGAAGGCTCAACATTTTATGCGCAAGGAGGTATAGCAGCAGTCTTCGACGAAAATGACAGCATTGCCTCACATGTCGCTGATACCTTAATCGCTGGAGCGGGATTATGCGACGAAGCCATAGTGCAACATACGGCTGAAAATGCCAAAAACTGCTTAGAATGGTTGATTGATAAAGGCGTTGATTTTGATCAAGATGTACCTGCTGCTAATGGAGACGTTCGCTATCATTTAACGCGAGAAGGCGGACATAGTCACCGAAGAATTCTGCATTCAGCTGATGCTACCGGTCAAGCCATTCAAACAACCTTGGCATCACAGGTAAAAAATCACCCTCGCATTCGTATTTTTGAACGCTATAACGCTATTGATCTGGTGTATCAAAAAAATAAAGCCAATGCTGAACGTGAATGTATTGGCGCCTATGTATGGAATCGAAATGATGAACACGTTGAGCGCATTTTTGCCCATAAAACTATTTTAGCCACGGGTGGCGCGAGTAAAGTTTATCAATACACCTCAAATCCCGATGTTGCCAGTGGCGATGGTATTGCTATGGCATGGCGCGCCGGTTGCCGCGTTGCAAATATGGAGTTTAATCAGTTTCATCCTACTTGTTTATTCCATCCTGAGGCGGGTACATTTTTATTGACTGAAGCACTAAGAGGCGAAGGTGCACTACTACTTCGCCCTGATGGTAGCCGATTTATGCCTAGCTTTGATGAAAGAGCTGAATTAGCGCCGCGTGACATTGTAGCCCGCGCGATCGATTTTGAAATGAAACGACTTGGCGCCGATTGCATGTATTTAGATATTAGCCACAAATCAAGTGATTTTATTAAGCAGCATTTCCCAACCATTTACGAACGCACACTTGCCCTTGGCATCGACATCACAAAACAACCTATGCCAGTGGTACCTGCTGCTCATTACACCTGTGGTGGTGTCATGATTAATCAACAGGGCCAAACCGATATTGAAAATTTATATGCGATAGGTGAAGTCGCTTATACTGGACTACATGGCGCTAATCGCATGGCAAGTAACTCACTTCTAGAGTGCCTAATATTTGCGCGAGCTGCCGCTATTGATATTGAACAAAAAATAGACATATCGAAACCTTGCATAACACTTCCTGCCTGGGATGAAAGCCGAGTTACCGACTCCGATGAAGAAGTTGTTATTCAACATAACTGGCACGAACTGCGGTTATTTATGTGGGACTATGTCGGTATTGTACGCACAACAAAACGCTTAGAGCGAGCATTGCACCGAGTCGAACTTTTACAAAGTGAAATCGAAGAATACTACCGACATTTCAGAGTCAGTAATAACTTATTGGAGTTACGAAACTTAGTTCAAGTGGCCGAATTAATTATTAGATCAGCATTAGATCGTAAAGAAAGCCGAGGTTTGCATTATACCTTGGACTTCCCTGATTTGTTGACAGAAGCAAAAATTACTATACTTAAACCAGTGGAGTAATAAGTCATTTTTACCCGTAACTTTTCAGTCACCGTTTTTCATCCGTAACTTTTTACCCGCAAGATAGTGCGAGCCAAACGCGCCTGATCTTTGCTAGATAAGCTATCTTTGAAAATAAAGTGTTGAGCAGTTACGGCATCTCTGCTGCTAAAAACCAACCAATAACCCCATAAATTAATTTGTGAGTTAGCCGATATTTGCAAAGATTTTTGATGGTTAAATTGGCATTCACCCGTATCTGATAAAACAAAGTTCGCTTTAGTTTTATCTTTGCTTGAGGTAAATAACATCAGCCACTGACTTGCTAGCGGCGCAGGGGCTTGGCGATACAGAAAAATTATAAAGCCCAGTAAAGCAGCCATAAAAAATCCAAGCCAAAAGCTAATTCCGAAAAGAACGGTTAAGGTAAGATAAGTAAAACCGAAATAAAATAATAAGTTAAATATCGCCCTATGCTTAGAAGGCGATACCTTAATATTATAGTTTAACTCGCTGTAATATAATCTGCACCATGGCGTTAAGCTCTTTGTCTTCACAAGTTTCGTGCCCCATAAACCATGCAAATAGCTCAGGATCTTGGCACTCTAATAAACGCTCAAAAGTAGCTTTATGTTCACTAGATAATTCATCGTAAGCCTCTTCAACAAATGGCATAAAAAGTATATCTAACTCTAGCATACCGCGTCGACAAGCCCAGCGAAGTCGAGGTTTATTATCTTTTAATGTCATACATCACTCTAATTAGTAAAATCTCACCATATTCTAACAAATCCAAAGTTAAAATAGCCACGAATTGATCTTTAAATTAGTAAACTTTTAATAGTAAATTAGCAGAAAAATCGGCTATATGCTTGTAATCTGAATAAATGTCCTCACCTATGATGTTAATAGCCTTTTTTTAGCAATATCGCCGGATGATGAATATGATGAATAATAACTTACCTAGTTATAACGAATTACCAGAAGTATTTGCAATCAACCTTGATAGTATTAGCGCCATTACCTTAACGGGTCAAGAACAAATCAAATACCTACAAGGGCAAGTTACCTGTGACGTTGACACCTTGGCGCAGACAAAGCTACTTATTGGCGCGCACTGTAACGCCAAAGGTAAAGTATTTTCTGCTTTTCGTTTACTGGAGCGTGAAGAAAAATTTTTCCTACTCCAACCAACAAGTTCAATTGAGCAATCTTTAGCAGAACTAAAGAAATTTGCCGTCTTTGCTAAAGTTGAGATAAGCCAAGACACAGAACTGGCTTATTTAGCCATTGCAGGCGAGCAAGCATCAGCTAAAATGGCGACATTATTTCAACAAGTGCCTGACACACTTACACCCGTCATACACGAAAATAACACCACCTTGGTTTATCTTGCTGGCAACATTAGTCGCTATATCATTATTGATAAAGTTGATAAATTAGCTGATATTTCTGCCACCTTTGATTTTCCAGTCTATGACGGTGCGCTTTGGGACTTACTAGAGATTTCAGCTGGGTTTCCCATGCTTTCTCAACAGTACGTCGCAGAATATGTACCGCAAATGCTAAACCTGCAAGCAATCGATGGCATTAGCTTTACTAAAGGTTGTTATTTAGGCCAAGAAACTGTTGCTCGTATGCAATATTTAGGTAAAAACAAACGTGCGCTTTTTGCCTTAACAGGCAAAGATATGGAGGCTAACGTCGGTGATATCATCGAGAAAAAGCTTGGTGAAAATTGGCGTAAAGCCGGTGACGTATTAGCGGTTTATCAAGCCAGTAATATGCAGACCTACATACAAGGCGTTTTAGCTAACGATGTTGATAATAGCACAGCGCTAAGAATTAAAACCCAAGACTCAGCTCTAACAATAATACCCTTACCTTACAAATTAAGCACAACCACTGAATAGGACATAATATGAAAATTACCGACAACAAAGTTGTTGTACTGCATTACGCAGTATCTGATAACGAAGACACCTTAATTGATAGTTCTTATGATCACAGCCCACTAGCGGTAATTCAAGGTTCTAACTATCTGATCCCTGGCTTGGAAGCAGCCTTAGTTGATCATAAAGCCGGTGATAAATTTGAAGTAGAAGTCAGTGCGGACGATGCTTATGGACAACGTGAAGACGGCTTTGTACAAACCGTACCCAAAGAAATGTTTGCTGGCATTGAAGATTTAGACGTAGGTAGCCAGTTGCGCGCCACGACTGATGAAGGCGAACAAACCGTTATCGTCATTGACGCACAAGAAAACGAGATTACCGTTGATGGTAATCACCCGTTGGCCGGCATGGACTTAAAGTTTGATGTTGAAATTATAGAAGTACGTGATGCCACTGAAGAAGAGTTAACGCATGGCCATGTTCATGTTGAAGGTGAAGAAGGTTGTGGCCACGATCACTAACATTTATGAATCCAAGGCTAGATTAGCCTAAGCTGATATTAAAAAAGGCACTGATAAAGTGCCTTTTTTGATCGGCCTGGTATCTCGCGAGCACAAGTTATAACAATTTCATTAATTAGGTGGTCTACTTTATACGCAGGAAAAACGGCCAAATATAAGGCATTTATTTTAATAACTAGTTGTGCTGATTATTAAATAAATAACGCAGTAGTTGGTTGTTTTAACCAGTAAAAATGATCAGATAATTAGTGAGATTGGTATTATAGCAAAGGTATGACTTGTGCTTTAATTTCGCTGTAGCGCATGTACTGACAAACGCCAAAGTAACTTAATTGCCGAACTTTAGCACGGGTAAATAACGGCACACTCATGCCCGACAAAAATCGACAAATAGTGTCAGTAGACAAGATATGCGCTGATTCACCGACAGGAGACTTTAACGTTGAAAAATGCTGTTGCAACTGCTTAATACCGAGAGCAATTGTGTCAATACTCACCGTTTGATGATTGCTTGAATAAGGTAATATTGCCACCTGCCCACGACAAACAGAACAATGCCCGCAGTTTTTTGGTGCACGTTGATCATCAAAGTATTGCGAGAGCTGCTGAGTTAAACAATCTTCACTTTGAAAAAAGCCGACCAGCTTAGTGATACGCTCGATTTCGGCCTGCTCTTTGTCAGAAAAGTAATCAAAAAGCGTGTCGACCAAAGCATTATTTTCTAACGCCGCCATGTTGACACTAAAGACTTCTGTAGCCTTTTTCGTTTCCAACACAATATGCTGCTGCTCTGCTAAATACTCAAGCGCTGCGACAATACGTTTTCTCGGCGCTTGATAACGCGAATACATAAGATCAAAGTCGGGCTCACCCCAAATTTTCTTCATTTTTGCGCAATTAAAAACTTGTGCTAAAAATTCGTTACGCTCGGCATTAAATGCGCTGATGATTTGCGCTTTTGGCGTAACAAATTTAAATTTAAAATCAGCAAAGTAGCTAAATTTAGCGTCAATAACCCCAAGTAATTCTAATTGAACCAATAAGGTTTTTAATGGCAGCTGTTTAATATTACTGGCATTTGACAAGCTCAGCACTTGCAGTTCCCATTGGCCATCTTGCATTTCGTTACGTATGTTTCGCAACACATAGTCAATGCTTGAGCGCTCAGGCGTGTCAGCATAAACAAAGTTTTCTACGGTATGAATACCATCAAGATTAGCCAGAGTAAAACAGGCAGCATTAGCTTTGTCTCGACCTGCCCGGCCAATTTCTTGACTGTAGTTTTCAATGGATTTGGGTAAATCATAATGAATAACAAAACGAATATCGGCTTTATCTATCCCCATACCAAAGGCGATAGTTGCGACGATAATAGGGGTTTTTCCTTGCATAAAGTCTTGCTGAATTTGCTTGCGCACATCATCTTTAAAGCCGGCATGGTAAGCCTTTGCCGCTATACCTTGTTGTTGCAGAAAGTCAGCCACTTTTTCAGCACTATGTTGCAAAGTAACATAAATAATACCGCAGCCCTGGTGCTGGCCAATTAAATCAACCAGTGTTTGGTTTTTCTCTTTTTCTGCGACCGGCAAAACAGATAGATCTAAGTTGCTGCGATAAAAACCTGTTTGCACTATATGCTCATCAGTAATGGCAAATTTATCAGCCATATCCTGCTTAACTTGTTTAGTGGCTGTTGCCGTAAGTAAAAGCACTAAGGGAATATTGAGCTCTTGTCGATAACGTGGCAATTTTAAATAATCAGGTCGAAAATTATGACCCCATTCTGAAATACAATGTGCTTCGTCTACCACTAACATAGAAATCGAAATAGCTTCAATAAACTGACGAAAGCGCTCATTTTTAAAACGCTCAACTGATACCATCAAAATTTTTATTTTACCCGAGCGAACGTCACGGGTAATTTGCTGACTCTCTTCAAACGATAAGGTTGAATCTATACTGGCCGCGGCAATGCCTTTTGTATGCAAAAATGCCAGTTGGTCTTTCATTAAGGCCAATAAGGGCGATACCACCAAGGTTAAATGCGGTAAATTTATTGCCGCTAATTGATAGCATAAACTCTTACCGGCACCGGTAGGGAAAATGGCTAAGGAAGAGTCACCATTAAGTAACTGCGTTATCGTTTGCTCTTGCCCGGTTCTAAACTCATCAAACCCAAAGGTAGTTTTTAATGATTGCTGTAACATCAACATAATTGCCCTACTGCTTAAATATCTACTGTCTAGTCTATTATATTAAAGCAGCAACAACACTTATTTCGACCAAAAGCACATCTCTTGCCATGGCCGCTTGCACGCAAGCACGAGCAGGTGCAAAACCTACTGGCACCCAAGCATCCCATACTGTGTTCATAGCAGCAAAATCAGTCATGTTTTTTAGGTATATTGTTGCTGATAACATATGCTGTTTTGAACTACCTGCCTCAACCAATAAAGCCTCAACCTTATCTAACATAGTTTGTGTTTGCTCGGTAATACTTTGAGTGGCATCAGCGCAAACCTGACCACATAAATAAACGGTGCCATTGTGTTTCACTACGCGACTCATGCGCGCTTTAGTCTCTAGTCTTTCAATCGTCATTATTCTCGCCTTGATATAATTAAAATCGCTGCGCCTACATATCCATGTGATCGCAGCATACCCTAACAACTGGTACATAAAAAACCCCAAGATTTACACCTTAGGGTTTTATAATATTAATAAAAAATAACTCAGGTCATCAGCACAGGAAGAAGATTCAAATTTAAGGTAGTAGCACCGAGCCTAATTTACTCACTGAGTACTGCTAACGCAGAGTTGAATGTTCTCACGCGCTTAAGGCTCAGTTACTCCCATTCGATAGTCGCGGGTGGTTTACCTGATATATCGTAAACTACGCGAGAAATACCATCCACTTCGTTAATAATACGGTTAGACACTAGGCCTAAGAACTCGTAGGGTAAATGTGACCAACGTGCGGTCATAAAATCGATAGTTTCTACACAACGTAGGCTAACTACCCAATCATATTTACGTGCGTCGCCCATCACGCCAACTGAACGTACCGGTAAAAATACCGTAAAGGCTTGGCTGACTTTTTTATACAAGTCATGTTTGTGTAATTCTTCAATGAAAATGTGATCCGCACGACGTAATAAGTCAGCATATTCTTTTTTCACTTCACCTAAAATTCGCACACCTAAACCAGGTCCAGGAAATGGATGACGATAAAGCATGTCGTAAGGTAGCCCTAGCTCAAGGCCTATTTTACGCACTTCATCTTTGAATAATTCACGTAATGGCTCAACTAAGCCAAGTTTCATATGCTCAGGTAAGCCACCCACATTATGGTGTGACTTAATCACATGTGCTTTACCGGTTGCTGACGCAGCTGACTCAATAACATCAGGGTAGATAGTACCTTGGGCTAACCATTTAGCATTACTGAGTTTATTGGCTTCTTCATCAAAAATTTCAACAAAAACATTACCAATAATTTTACGTTTTTTCTCAGGATCACTCTCCTCAGCCAAACGGTCTAAGAAGCGGCTTTCGGCATTAACATGAATGATATTCAAACCAAAATGGTCGCCGAACATATCCATGACTTGTTGGCCTTCGTTTAAACGCAGTAAACCGTTATCAACAAAAACACAAGTTAGTTTATCACCGATCGCCTGATGTAACAGCATGGCAACAACTGATGAGTCAACACCACCCGATAAGCCCAGTACGACTTCATCATCACCGACTTGCGCTTTCATTTTGGCAATCGCGTCTTCAATAATTGACGCTGATGTCCAAAGCTTTTCACATTGACAAATATCAACAACGAAATGCTCAAGAATACGTAAACCTTGCTTGGTATGCGTCACTTCAGGGTGAAATTGCACCCCATAAAATTGTTTCTCTTCATTGACCATAGCGGCATATTTACAGCTAGGAGTTTGTGCAACCGTAATAAAGCCGGTAGGAATAGCTGATACTTTATCGCCATGGCTCATCCAGACATCTAACAAGGCATTACCGTTTTCACTGACATGGTCTTCAATGGCATTAAAGAGTGCAGATTTAGTAATAACTTCAACCGCAGCATAACCGAATTCTTTCTGCTCAGAGCTTTCAACGCTGCCGCCTAATTGCTCAGCCATGGTTTGCATACCATAGCAAATACCTAAAACAGGTACACCGGCATTAAACACATATTCTGGCGCACGTGGTGAATTATGCTCAGTAACCGACTCAGGTCCACCAGCTAAAATAATACCGGTTGGATTAAACGCTTTCAGTTGTTCTTCTGTAACATCCCAAGCCCATAATTCACAATAAACCCCAATTTCACGCACACGACGAGCGATGAGTTGGGTGTACTGTGAACCGAAGTCTAATATGAGTATGCGGTGATCATGAATGTCTTTACTCATGTTGTTTTCCTACTTTTATTTTTAAATATATAAAATGAACAGGCTGAGCGTTCGCTCTATATGAGTTACTGCTCAGCCTATTAGAATATTTTTGATGAGGTATTCGCCTGCATCAATTTTCTACTTTCTATCGTTATTCAATTGATAATATTGCCGTCCAGTTCAAGGTGCTAGCGCCGAGCCTAGTTTCCTAAGTGAGCACTTACAACGCTGAGGTTGGCCGGCAATAATTCAATAGCGCTTAACCCATACGGTAGTTGGGTGCTTCTTTAGTGATGGCTACATCATGCACATGCGACTCGCCCATACCAGCAGAAGTAATCTTCATAAATTCAGGCTTAGTGCGCATTATTTCAATTGTCGCTGAGCCAGTTAAGCCCATTGATGAACGTAAACCGCCCATTTGTTGGTGAATAATAGCGGCAACAGGACCTTTATAAGCAACACGGCCTTCAATTCCTTCCGGTACGAGTTTGTCGGCTTCACCGTCAGATTTTTGGAAATAACGGTCACTTGAGCCTTCTTTTTGGCTCATGGCGCCTAAAGAGCCCATGCCGCGATATGACTTGTAGTAACGTCCTTGATAAAGCTCTACTTCACCTGGCGCCTCTTCAGTGCCTGCCAACATGCTGCCGACCATCACACAATGCGCGCCGGCCACTAGTGCCTTAGCAATATCACCAGAAAAACGAATTCCCCCATCGGCGATAACGGGAATACCCGTACCTTTTAAGGCTTCAACCGCATTAGAAATAGCGGTCAATTGTGGTACACCAACACCGGTAACGATACGGGTAGTACAAATAGAACCTGGGCCTATGCCAACTTTTACCGCATCCACTCCAACATCAGCTAATGCTCTAGCGCCAGCGCCAGTAGCAACATTTCCGGCAATAATTTGTAAGTCAGGATATCTGCCACGTGTTTCAGCAACACGGTCAAGCACACCTTGTGAGTGACCATGAGAGGTATCAATCAATAATACATCGACTCCAGCAGCAACCAGCGCATCTATACGCTCGTCGGTACCCGCACCAACACCAACAGCAGCACCAACGCGTAAGCGGCCTAATTCATCTTTACAAGCGTTAGGTTTATTTTCAGCTTTTTGGTAATCTTTAACTGTGATCAACCCTTTTAGTGTGAAAGCGTCATCAACCATAAGGATTTTTTCAATGCGATGTTCGTGCATTAAACTTAAAATTACTTCACGTGACGCACCTTCTTTCACGGTCACTAATTTGTCTTTTTTAGTCATCAATGCTGAAACCGGTTTTGTTAAGTCTGTTTCAAAACGTAAGTCGCGGCCGGTAATAATACCAATCAACTTATTTTTTTCATCAACAACAGGAAAACCAGAAAAACCCAGTTCATCAGCTAGGCGCATAGTGTCTTCGATACTTGCACTTGGATTGACTGTGACGGGATCTGAAACAATACCACTTTCATATTTCTTAACTTGAGAAACATTTTTGGCCTGTTCAGCTATGGTCATATTTTTATGGATAAACCCGATGCCACCTTCTTGTGCTAAGGTAATGGCTAAACGCGCTTCGGTCACTGTGTCCATCGACGCAGAAATCATAGGTACATTTAAATTTATCTTTCGAGTTAATTTAGTTTTTAAATCGGCAGTATGGGGCAGTACCGTAGAATGGGCAGGTACCAGTAAAACATCGTCAAAGGTTAACGCTTCTTGAGCAATTCTTAGCATCGCAACATCTCTCTAAAGTGAGTGGTTAGGGAGGAAATATTGCGGCAGAATTTTAACCGTTTTCCCTACTAAGGTAAACTTAAAGTTGCAATTAATCGAAAATAAACTGCCGATGCTCGTCTAAACAAATATATAATACTTGGCAATTACCCAATTATTACCTTTTAACAACAGAAAAAGTAAAGTATTTATGGCTCAACAGCACATTCTACAAGTAAGTGAACTCACCAAAAAAGTACGTTTTATCTTAGAAAGTGAGTTAAATACCGTCTGGTTATGTGGCGAAATATCCAATTTTATTGCTGCAAGCTCTGGCCATTGGTATTTATCATTAAAAGATCAAAAATCACAAGTTCGCTGTGCCATGTTCAAAGGCAATAATCGTCGGGTGAGAATACAGCCACAAAATGGTCAACAAGTATTAGTACGCGCTAAAGTTTCCTTGTACGAACCGCGAGGCGATTTCCAGTTGATTATTGAACAAATGGAGTCAGCGGGTGACGGACTGTTAAGACAGCAATATCAATTATTAAAAGACAAACTCCACGCTGAAGGTTTATTCGAACTGCACCACAAAAAAGCTATACCTAAGTCAATTCAAACGGTGGGCATTGTCACCTCTCCTACAGGTGCTGCGGTCAAAGATATCATCACAGTATTAAAGCGAAGAAATCCATTAATAAAGGTCATTATTTACCCGGTGTTAGTACAAGGTGAACAGGCTAAATATGAGATTGCCCAAGCGATTAACTTGGCCAACGAACGTAATGAAGTTGACGTTTTATTAATTGGTCGTGGTGGTGGTTCGCTAGAAGATTTATGGGCCTTTAATGAAGAAATAGTCGCTCGCGCTATTTTCCAGTCAAGCTTGCCAACCATTAGTGCTGTTGGACATGAGATTGATACCAGCTTAGCTGACTATGTTGCCGACTTAAGAGCACCAACACCGTCTGCAGCAGCGGAAATAGTGTCTGCTGATGTTGACGAGCGTATTAATAAAGTCGCTGAATTACTCAGTCGTGCGCACCTAGCACTTAAGCAACAGCTCAAGCGCTCAAGTCATTCGCTAACCAGTTTAAACCATAGGTTAGCCCAAGTGCATCCCGAGCAACAATTACAAAATAAACAGCAAAAGTCAGATGAACTGAGTATGCGCTTGCAAGGGCTAATTACCCGAGCAATAAACCAACTTAAGCATAAGCCTCAATACCTTGAACAACGACTACTCAATGCCTCACCATTAACCCACATAAAACAAAACCTGGAACAGGCGACTGACCTCAACACAAAACTTATTGGTGCACAGCAGCGCTTATTAATAGCTAAGCGAGCAAGTTTTGCCCATCAATGCGAACAACTTCATATGGTAAGTCCATTAGCAACAATTGCTCGTGGTTACAGTATAACTCGTGATGAACAGGGACAAATGATTAAGAGTACCAAAGATATAAATATCGCTGATACCATTAAAGTAGAAATTTCAGATGGTGTAATAGACGCTAAGGTTATAGCGGTGCAAGTCAATTAATACAGTAAATTAATGCGGTAAAATAACCGCCTGTTGTAGCAGTTTGTTCACTGCGACTTTACTTGAATCATCAAATTTAACCCCAAGCATAACACCATCGACTTGGGTTTTGGTGTTACAAATCTCAGCATTTAGTTTCAAGTTTTTTAAGTCTTGAAAAGCTTCAATAATGATTTCCACGGGTTTATCCTCAGTTAAGATAAGTTTCTCGCCATTAGTGATCATAATCTGACAGCCAGAAACTGAAATATCAGATATTACTGAGGCCCAATACTCACCTTTCACCTTAACTTTTGCTTTAATATAGGTCTCAATGCGCATCGAAGAGCGTAGGTTTTGTAAGCGGACTTCACGTGGAAAATCAAGCACAATAATACGTGATGGAATTTGAATTGTTTGCCTAATATTAGAAATAAAGGCCACTACAGCGCCTTCATGACCTTCAATTAACCCACGCACTGTTACGCCTATACCTTGGGTTACATATTGTGCAAAACTGCCTAACTTTGAACTGTCAGGAAATTGTACTAAAACGTATTTTTTTGGCATGTAGCCGATAAAAACTGAACGAAACTTACCACGTTGACCGGAAGGAGTTGTCATATCTAAGGTGACAATCGCGCCTGGATTTAACAGCGCTAAATTGCGACTTAATCGCCCTACCACTGGCACGTTTATAGGATTATCAGGCATAGAATTCCAATAACATTTAATTTAAATGAAACAAAAAAATAATAAAAAAAGTTAGTCGATAACATCACAGTAGCGAAATATCATCATGAAAATCAATATTTTTTTCACTATTCTAACCAAATTTTATCATAAAAAAGCTGATATTATCATCAGCTTTTTTATTAAAATAGCGACTTAGTCTTTCTTATAACCTTGTGTTAGACGTGCCATTTTCTTTTGTTCGGTGTAGTTGAGCTTCTTCTTACCAGCAAACGGGTTAGCGGTTTCTCTAAACTCAATTCTTATTGGCGTACCCATAATTTTTAATGATTTACGGTAGTAATTCATTAAATAACGCTTGTAAGAAAGTGGTAGATTTTTCGCTAAATTGCCATGGATAACAATAATAGGTGGATTATAACCACCGGCATGAGCATATTTTAGTTTAATGCGACGACCTTGATGCATAGGTGGCTGATGATCAAACACCGCCATATCTAAAATTTTGGTTACCATAGAAGTAGAAATACGCTTAGTCGCTGAAACAAAAGCTTCTTCTACCGACTCGTATAAATGACCCACACCTGTGCCGTGCAACGCCGATATAAAATGAATACGAGCGAAATCGATAAAACCTAGACGACGATCTAATTCAGATTTAATACGATCTTTAACATGATCATCTAAACCATCCCATTTATTTACCGCTAAGACTAAAGAGCGACCCGCTTCTAGAATAAAGCCAAGTAAGCTTAAATCTTGATCGCTAATGCCCTCTTGTGCATCAATGATCAATAAACATACGTTAGCATCTTCTATTGCACGTAAGGTTTTAATCACAGAAAACTTCTCTACGATATCAGTAACATTTTTACGGCGACGAATACCTGCCGTATCTATTAAGGTATAAGGACGGCCATTATGTTCCATTGGAATATAAACGCTATCACGTGTGGTACCAGGCATATCAAATACCACCACCCTGTCTTCACCTAAAATTCGGTTCGTTAACGTCGATTTACCTACGTTAGGCTTACCAATAATCGCTAACTTGATGGTGTCATTTTCTTCTGGTGCTTCGTCAATATTTTTTTTATCTAGCGCTTCATGATCTATGTTTTCATCAAAGTCACCGTCAAATTCATCATTTTCTAGTACTTTGGGTTTACCAAGTTCGGCAATATGAGGCGTTAACGCCAAGGTTAATAATTGCGTCACACCACGGCCATGTGCGGCGGCTATTTGATGTACTACATCACCCAAGCCAAGAGAATAAAAGTCGGCCACAGCAGAGTCGGCATCTATACCATCAATTTTGTTGGCAACTAAAAATACTTTTTTATCTTGCTTACGTAAATGGCTAGCAATGCCTTGATCGGCAGAGGTTAAACCCTCTCTTGCATCAACCATAAATAGCACGGCATCTGCTTCGTCAATGGCAATCAAGGACTGCTCAGCCATTAGGGCATCAATACCTTTTTCATTACCTTCAATACCACCGGTATCAATAACAATAAAAGGGTGCTCTTCAACTTCCGCTTTTCCGTATTGACGATCACGGGTTAACCCCGGATAGTCGGCAACTAAAGCGTCTCGACTGCGCGTTAATCTATTAAATAATGTTGATTTACCGACATTAGGTCGGCCAACAAGTGCTACTACAGGAAGCATGTTCACCTCAAATCTCTCTTTTAACTCGATATAACTCAATCATTATATCAGTTTTATTAATAAACAACGGCTCCAGTGCTGTTTGCATTGGAGCCGTTTATAATTTTAGTCTATCTATTCAACCAGCTAATAATAATTAGCTGGTTAATCAAATAACTTATTTTGCAATAGTAATAGCTTCTAAGTCACCGTTACGTGCTTGACTATACAAAACATTATTCTCAACCGTTGGTGTGGCATGAATACCACTGCTATCAACATGGTGACGAGCAACAATTTCACCCGTTGCTTGATCTAACCAATGTAGATAGCCTTCAAAATCGCCAACCACAACATAGCCATCAATAGGAGCTGGTCCGGTTAAACCACGGTTAGTCAGTGATAATTGGCTCCAAAGCTCTAAACCATTATTACGATCAATGGCATATACGTGGCCTTTCACATCAGTTAAAAACAAGCTATTACCACTAATCGCTAATTCACGGTAAGACGAGTATTGGCGCTGCCACAACACACGGCCCGAACGTAGTTCAACCGCACTTAAATTACCACGCGAAGATACAGTATAAATATTGTCACCGAAGATCAATGGTGTTGAGTCAACATCAATAACGCGTTCTAGTTCTGTTGAACCTGCCGCTTCACCAATATCTACAGTCCAGCCTTGACGACCTTGCTCTAGTAAATAAACTGATAAAGAACCGTCAGCTGAGCCAACAATAACACCACCACCCGCAATGACCGGCGCACTAATACCACGCAAAGTAAGCGGCGGAACGTCTTGTTCAATTTGCCAGTCGTCTTGGCCATTTGAAGCATTAAATGCCTTCATAACGCCAGATGCAGTATTCACCACCAGTTTTCCAGAATCGAGTGCAGGTGCAGCAATGACTTCACCTTTAACTTTTCCTTGCCATGATAACGCGCCACTTTCTGCCTCAAGGGCAATGACATCACCATTCTCGCTACCGAAAAATACTTTATTGATGCCAACGACAGCGCCACCACTGATTAAGGCGAGTTCTTTCTCATCAAAAAAACCGCGTTTATTATCTATGTCACTTAGATCAGCATGCCAAACTTGTTCACCGCTATTCTCATCAAATGCGTAGGCATCTCCGTCACGACTAGCACTAAATACTTTGCCGTAGGCAACCACTGGCTGTATGCGAGAAAAGTAATCTCCGACGCCGTCACCAACAGTGGCATCCCATTTTACAACAGGTTCAAATAATGCTTTTATTTCGGTTAATGGCGCGACTTTTAGTTCATCATCTTCATCATCGGTTGATGAACATGCAGAAATCCCTACCGCTAGCAAACAAATAGCAAGGAGGCTTTTGTTAAAGCGTTTACTTATAAACATGCTTATATCACTCTCTATTTGCTTAAGTTAATGACTTGCGCTAAATCATCTAATTTCATTTGCAATGCTGGGTTAGTGCCTTCAGTAGCAAAATCAATTGCTGCTTGGTAAGCATTACGAGCTAGCGATTGTTTACCTTGTTGAAAGTAAATATCACCTTTAATTTCTTCAACGCTAGCGTCAAATGAAGCGGGTAATTTTGCTGTTAATGTCACTAGCGCTTGTTCATATTTCTCTAATTGTAATTGCACTCGCGCTAAGCGCTCGGTAGCAATCGCTTTAATACCCTCGTCCACTGATTTTTCAATTGCCGTGTTTAAATATGTTTCAGCTTTTACCCAATCTTGCTTTTCAGCAGCTTCTTTAGCTAAAGCAATAGCCGTTAACATGGTATAACCAGAGGCACTATTTTCAGCAATAAAAGCGTTGCCTGCAGCTTCAAAAGCCGTGCTATCTTCAGCCCCCTCTTCAATCATCGTTTGATAAGCTTCTGAGGTATTTAGCTCTCGTTGCAATTTATGATCATTATAATAGTTAAGACCAATAAATCCTGCAAAACCAATGGCTAAACCAGCAATAATCGCACTACCATTATTACTCCAAAACCTTTTGATTGATTCGACTTGTTGTTCTTCTGTTTGATTTATATCCAAAACTGACCCTTAAAGTAAATTTGTTAAAAGACTTGGCACTTGCTCAAGTGGCAAACTTTGTTGTTCTTGTTGTCCGCGCAAATATTTTACAGTTACCGTCTGTTGAGCTATTTCATCTTCACCAAGAATCAATGCTATTTGGGCACCTGATTTATCTGCACGCTTCATTTGTTTTTTCATATTGCCACCACCACAGTGACATTGTAAGCGAATATCCGGCACTTGATCACGCCATTGCTCCGCTAAGCCGTTAGCGGTTATTGCAACGTCATCGCCTAACATAATAACGTAAGCATCGACTTGCGCTCTAATGTTATTGGCTTTTTCTAAGCTAGTCATCATTAACACTAAACGTTCAATGCCTAAAGCGAAACCAAACCCTGGTGTCGATTTACCACCCAGTTGCTCTACTAAACCATCATAGCGACCACCAGCACAAATAGTGCCTTGAGCACCTAAGCTCGAGGTAACCCATTCAAAAACGGTACGGTTATAATAATCTAAACCACGTACTAAACGCTCATTAATCACATACTTGATACCCGCAGCATCTAAGCGCTGACAAACCGATGCAAAGTGTGTGCTTGACTCTTCAGCAAAATAATCCGCTAGTTTAGGTGCGCCGACCAATGCAGCTTGTACCTCTGGATTTTTACTGTCCAGTACCCGCAATGGATTGGTGTGCATGCGTCGCTTACTATCTTCATCTAAAAGATGTTCTTGTTCAGTTAAAAACACCACTAACGCGTCACGATAATTGCCGCGCTCTTCGTTCGAACCCAGTGAGTTTAGCTCTAGTGTGACAAATTCGTTGATGCCAAGTTCCCGCCAAAGTCGAGCCGTTAACATAATAATTTCAGCGTCAATATCAGGTGTTGCTATACCAAAGGCTTCTAAGCCAAATTGATGAAATTGACGATAACGACCTTTTTGTGGACGTTCATGACGAAACATGGGTCCCATATACCACAAGCGCTGCTCTTGGTTATACAGTAATCCGTGTTGATTACCAGCACGAACACAACTTGCTGTGCCTTCTGGGCGTAATGTTAAGCTGTCGCCATTACGATCCTCAAAGGTATACATTTCCTTTTCAACAATATCGGTTACTTCACCAATAGAGCGCTTAAATAGCGCCGTTGACTCGACAATCGGCATACGTATTTCAGCAAAACCATAATTACTGGCAACGCGGCGCAGTACTGTTTCTACCATTTGCCAAATACCTGTTTGTGCAGGCAAACAGTCGTTCATACCTCTAATTGCTTGAAGTGCTTTACTCACGTATTATTTTCTCGCTAGTGTTTATCTGTTTAATTATTCGTTTGCTTATACAAAGAATATTTTTTATCGCGGGCATTATAGGCAGTTTACTATCAAACGTAAATAACAGCGCAATTGTGGCAGTAATTCGCCATTATTAATCGATTTCTTGTATGGCTATTTTATAACTCGCATCAAGCATTTTAGCCTTCGCGCGGATTCGTTGCTCTAGTTGGTCAACAAGATTGTTATTATCAAAGCGCTCTTTTTGACGAATACCATCAAGATAGTAACCACTTTTTTTACTGCTGCCCGTTAAGCCTAAATCCGAAATTAAAGCTTCACCGGGTCCGTTAACAATACAGCCGATAATTGAAACATCCATTGGCGTGGTTATATCTTCAACACGTTGCTCTAAAGCATTTACCGTTGAGATAACATCGAACTCTTGGCGCGAACAACTTGGACAAGCAATGAAGTTGATGCCGCGACTACGAAGCTTCAATGATTTTAAAATATCAAAGCCAACTTTAATTTCTTCGATAGGATCAGCCGCTAATGAAACCCTTAACGTATCGCCAATACCTTCAGCAAGCAATAATCCGAGTCCTACTGATGATTTAACAGAGCCTGAGCGTAAACCGCCAGCTTCGGTAATGCCTAAATGCAAAGGGTTATCAATTTGCTTCGCTAACAAGCGATAAGCCCCCACGGCAAGGAAGACATCAGAGGCTTTGACACTGACTTTAAATTGATTGAAATTTAAGCGATCAAGAATATCAACATGTCGCATGGCTGATTCTAGCAAAGCTTCAGCCGTTGGTTCTCTATACTTTTCTTGAATATCTTTCTCTAACGAACCACCATTGACGCCAATTCTAATGGGAATATTATTATCCCGAGCACACTCAACTACAGAGCGCACCCGGTCTTCTCGACCGATATTACCTGGGTTAATGCGCAGGCAATCAACGCCGTATTCCGCTACTTTTAACGCAATACGATAATCAAAATGAATATCAGCCACTAATGGAATATTAGTTTGTAGCTTGATTTCACGAAATGCTTCCGCCGCGTCCATCGTTGGCACACTCACGCGAACAATGTCGGCTCCAACACCCTCAAGGGCATTAATTTGTGCAACTGTTGCCGCGACATCAGTGGTCAGAGTATTGGTCATTGACTGCACTGTAATCGGGGCATCACCGCCAACAGGGACATTGCCAACCATGATCTGGCGGGACTTTCGACGAATAATAGGAGATTCTTTAAACATAATAAAACTTCAATAGTGTTGCGTTAATTAAAAAAAACTTACCGTATTAAGGCGCTAGCGGTAATGAAAATTTGGCAATATTACCGGCATTAAATACAGCCATATCAACCGGAACGTCATTGTAATCTATTTGCACCAATTCAGGCTTACCTAAGGTGATAGAAAAAGGTGCTTGACCAGAAATTCGCATGATATAACCTGATTTTTTCACGCCCCAAGCAATTCGCTCTCCAGTAGCATCAAATATATTAACCCAACAGTCACCCGCGAAAGTGAAAACAACATTGTCGATTGTGGCAGATAATGCATTTTCACCAACCGCTTTGTTATTATTTAAATCGACTTGAGCGCCGGTTAAATCAGCCGTTGGTAGCACCTGTTCAACATCAAGCGGCGTGGCTATATCGAGTTGTTCTGCATCGCTATTTACATTTGCCTCAGTTTTAACCTCTTTAATTACACTAACGACTGACTCGTCATTTGGCATACTACTTGAGTCTTTTGCGTTGTATTCATTGGCTAGATTGGCTTGCTTAGTCGCCGTATTATCTACCGCTAAGGTCTCAACAGTATTTATCGCTATCGGTTCAGCTTGTTCGGAAGGCGTTTGAAACCACCAAACTACAGTTGCTGTCACTAATATGGCTAAAATAAGATAAGTGATCCACATCAACATATTGTGTTCTGCTTGTTTCTCTGTGCCTTTAGAAAAACTTTGCATGTCTGCACAGTGATTTTGCGTTATCGCTAATTTTTCATAGCTTTTTAAAACGTCTTCCTGAGCAATATTAACCAACTTGGCATAATTTTTAAGATAACCACGATTAAAAGCCTCAGGTAAGCTACAGTCAAATTTATCTACTTCAATATTTTCTACTAAGTGAATTCTAAAATTGAGTTTATTAGCCACTTGCTGTTGGCTTAACCCTCGCATTTCTCGTGCTGATCTGAGCATAGCGCCAGGACCCACTACATCGATATCATCAGTGGTTTCTGACAGTTTATCACTTTCATTTTTCAATACTTCAAGCTCTTGATTCATCAAGTATTTCTCTTAGCGTTTAATCGCTGATTTTGGATCTGAGAGATAGAGAACATCACCAATTTTTATAAGATAGGGGCGGCGTAACTTATTCCAACGCGCTAAACTTTCAATCACAATATTGTAGTGTTTAGAAATTGCAAACAAACTATCACTTTGTATGACAACATGAATCGGTAAAGACACCATAAGTGTACTGTTATTTTCTTGTTTAACTTGTGCTTCGCCAGCCATTATTTCATTACTTTGTTTTTGACTTGTCTGTTTTTTTGACGGCGCTTTTTTCATCCTAACTGGCTCAATATTTTTGACCAACGTATTACCGTCAAGGTTTTTGTCGGCTGATTTTGCTTCTAACTCAGCTGTTTGCTCTACCGTTGCCATAACTGAATTGGCCATAATAGGCTTTAAACCATCACGACTTAAGCTAGAGTTTGCAACGCTTGCTCTCGTTTTTGGCGACAATATCACCACACGTTTTTTACTGTTACCACCCGAGACAAAAAATAGGTAGTCTTCAGCTAGTTTGTCTGCATCAATCTGATAAAGTTCATTTAAAATATATTGTTTGGCTTCAAAAGAACGGGGAAACATTTTAACCAGCATATTGCCATAATTTCTAGCAATAACTTTATTACCTTGCTTGGCAAATATTTTATAGGCTAAAGCTAATCCCTCAGCATTAAAACGACGCGTTGATTTTTCATAGCGGTAAAGGTAAGTTTGCGCTAACTTATAATCACTTTTAGCATATTGCAAGCGCATCATTTGCAGCAGAGAACTCGCTCTATTAGGGCTGTGAGCAATCGCTTTTTCAAGGTATGTTTCGGCTTTATGGAACTGCTTTGCTTTGAGTTGGCATAAGGCTAAATTTTCGTAGCTTTGCGCTACTAAAATATAGCTAGGAATGGCTATCGCTTTTAGCATCATTTTTTCAGCGGCAGCGTACTTTTCGTGTCGACATAAAAAAACGCCATAATTATTAAGCGTATCCGCATCTTGACTATCAATGCTTAGCGCATGTTCATAAGCTTGGGTCGCTAATTCAGCCTCATCTACCGTGTCATAATAATGGGCAAAAGCTGTGTATACTTGCACTAAATTAGGTGAAAAACGTTTGGCTTTTTCTAGGTTAAGCTTAGCTTGTTGAGTATTGCCCATTTTTAAATAACCTAACCCGAGTGATATACGGGTCATGGCTATTTCATTATTACTGGCTTCATTTTCAATTATCGGCGTATCTTTATCATTGCCATAATTTTGCGTCACACAAGCCGTTAATGTACTTGTCGTTAGTAACGCAATAAACAATGGTAATAATTTTTTCATCATAAAGGCACAGTCACTTAGTAAATATCAATTCAAGAGTAATTAGACCATCTTTACTGAAATTGACTCAGCTTTCACCTCTTTTTTTCCTGTCCGCTTGGTTCTATCTAACACTTCACCCGCTAATTGACCACATGCTGCATCAATATCGTCCCCACGAGTTCGACGCGTGATCACGGTTAAGCCATAGCTTTGCAGTACTTTATCGAAGCGATCAATACGAGAATTACTCGAGCGTTTGTAGGGTGAACCTGGGTAAGGATTAAATGGAATAAGATTGATTTTACTGGGTAAATCTTTCAAAGCAAGCGCTAATTCATGTGCTTGTTCGGTGCTATCGTTAACATGATCAAGCATTACGTATTCTATTGTCGCCTGCTTATTGGCTTTTGAACCGTCGATATAACGACCCGCTGCTGCTAAAAATTCCTCTAATGGATACTTTTTGTTAATCGGGACTAGTACGTCACGTAAGGCATTATTACCCGCATGAATAGATATCGCCAATGCGCAATCTACTTTCTCTTTTAACATATCTAAGGCTGGTACCACGCCTGAAGTGCTCACAGTGACACGACGTTTCGATAAGCCATAGCCTAAATCATTTAACATGGTGTCTAATGCCGGGATCAGGTTTTTCATGTTAAGCAATGGTTCACCCATACCCATCATAACAATGTTGGTAATCGGACGTGTACCCGCAATACGCGTCGCGCCAATATCATTTGCTACTCGCCAAACTTGACCGATAATTTCAGCCATAGTGAGATTACGGTTGAAACCTTGCTGCGCGGTGGCGCAAAAGGTACATTCCAATGCACAACCCACTTGTGATGAAACACAAAGTGTTGCACGGCCGTTTTCAGGGATCCAAACGGTTTCAATTTCTTGACCGCCTTCAAGGCTTAACGCGTACTTAATTGTGCCGTCGTCTGACACCAGTTTTTCAGAGATTTCGGGCGCTTTAATTTCAGTATCACGTTGTAATTTTTCACGTAATTTTTTATTTATATTGGTCATCAACTCAAAATCATCATAACCAAAATGGTAGATCCATTTCATAATTTGGTCAGCACGAAATGGCTTCTCGCCGATTGAAGAAAAATATTCTCGCATCCCTTGATGGTCAAGGTTTAGTAAGTTGATTTTTTTCTTCACTGGGGTTACTACTTCGGTTACATCACTCATGATAAAAACTTCTCAATACTACAAAAATTACAGAATAAATTGTACGCTTTTTGGACAAAACAAACAATTTAGTGGATCGATATTAGATATTTATTCGCACTATATCAATAAAAGTCAATGTTCTCAGTAGTATGCTTACTGACAAAAACACTCAGTTTTATATGGTCTTAAAACAGATAAAAGGACTTTACCGATTAATCAGTAAAATCCTTCAAATTAATTTTTAAACTACATTAAGCTAATGACTAAAGCACTAGCTTATTATGTAATATTTTAAATTAACGCGTACGTGGGCAAATTTCTTCATCAGCGAAGAAGTAAGCAATTTCACGAGCAGCAGATTCTAATGCATCGCTACCGTGAGCTGCATTTTCATCGATTGAATCAGCAAGATCAGCACGAATAGTACCAGCAAGCGCTTCAGCTGGGTTAGTAGCACCCATGATTTCACGGTTTTTAAGTACAGCGTTTTCGCCTTCTAAAACTTGTACCATTACTGGGCCAGAAGTCATGAATTCAACTAAAGCACCAAAGAAAGGACGTTCGCTGTGCTCAGCGTAAAAACCTTCTGCTTTTTCTTTTGATAAGTGAATCATTTTAGCAGCAACAATTTTTAAACCAGCTGTTTCAAAACGGTTGTAGATTTGACCAATAAAGTTTTTAGCAACTGCGTCAGGTTTTACGATAGAAAAAGTACGTTCGATAGCCATGATAGCCCTCTCAATAAATTAGAATTAAAATACGGTATAAATTTTGGCGCGATTATAGACGAATTAAAAGCAAATGCCTAGGGTTATCACTTTTAGCTGACGTAAACTAAGCTAAGTTTTTTTATTATAAGCCGGTATAAATCAGTGAAATGACATACGCTTGGACGCATAACTTGCAAGAGAGCGCTTTTGCCAAGAAGTTAAACCACGGCAAGGCTGCTTATTCGCCTTAAGGTAGATTTTTATCGGCAGGCGACTACTTAGCTTACCGCTAAAATTAATAATACCAATTTCATTAATTAGGTGGTCTACTTTATACGCAGGAAAAATGGCCAAATATAAGGCATTTATTTAATAACTAGTTGTTCTAATTATTAAATAAATAACGCAGTAGTTGGTTATTTTAACCAGTA
>NZ_JACGVK010000114.1:0-58667 GCF_014077185.1 Colwellia sp. MB02u-10 | reverse complement strand
TGCCTGAAGCGAGATGCGCATTCTACGCACCTGGGTTTTAATGTCAACGTTTTATTTGGTTTTTTTAAACTTTCTTTTCAGAAGATTCAAACTCACTTTTAAAACGTTAAGTTAACTTAATCAGCCTAGACTGATTTAGATAACTCATTGAAACCGTTCGTTTGGGTTACCCCTTGGAACTGGAGCGCATTCTAGAGATTTCTGGCTTCACGTCAACACTTAATATCAATTAAATTGCGATTAAATGTTTGTTTGCTTTTTAATTAAGCAATGTGAGCAAATAGAAGCCGATACATACATTAATAAACACTAATGTGTAATAAATAGCGGGCTTTTGCTTAAGTTAATGCAAGTAACAATGGCCTTCAAACGCCTTTTATCTTGAATGATTAGCTTAATTGTAAGACGCTGCCTAATAATATTCTATTAGACCCTTCTATACGGTGTTCATTTCTAATAACCCTTGTTATGAATGAATACAAACTTACTTACCGCTAAGATTAGTTATTGAATAGCGCTTAGGGTTAATTTTTTAGCATGACTAGTTAGTTATAGAGCGCAGAAGGCATTGTTGACTGAACTGAATTGAATGTAAGGTTTGGAAACAAAAAAAAGCCGCTAGATAACTAGCGGCTTTCATATTTAATATTGTTATAACTTGCAGTAAATCAATAGATGGCGGTGAGGGAGGGATTCGAACCCTCGAAGGCTTGCGCCTTACACGCTTTCCAGGCGTGCTCCTTCGGCCACTCGGACACCTCACCGTTTTATTCACTATCTATTGAGCTCCTCGTACTGAGCTGCGCTATGTTAGAAAAATAATCTCTATAACGCAACCTAATTTAAACAAAGTCCGAGCAGTTGCTTATTTAACAGCCAACGTATAATAAGATTACTTATTTTTGTTCATTTCTGTATTAAAATTTAACATGCGATCTAGAGATTTAAGCGCTCCTGTGCGAAGTTTCATATCAACGAAGACTTCTCTACCTTCTGGATTTAACAGTGCTTGTTCAATTTCCTTTAAACCATTCATTGCCATCCACGGACAATGTGCGCAACTACGACATGTAGCACCTTCGCCAGCTGTTGGTGCTTCAAAGAATTCTTTATCAGGACATAACTGTTGCATTTTATAAAAAATACCACGGTCCGTCGCTACAATGAATTTTTTATTGGCTAGCGCTTGAGCCGCTTTAATTAATTGGCTAGTTGACCCCACCGAGTCGGCCAGATCAATGATTTCTGCTGGTGATTCCGGATGAACAAGCACGGCAGCATCTGGATGAAGCGCCTTCATATCAATGAGTGCTTTGGTTTTAAACTCATCATGAACAATACAAGCACCTTGCCACATGATCATGTCGGCACCGGTTTGCTTTTCAATGTATGCACCTAGATGGCGATCAGGACCCCAAATGATTTTCTCACCCAGGTCATCAAGATGCTCAACAATGTCTAAAGCGCATGATGAAGTCACTATCCAATCAGCACGAGCTTTAACAGCGGTGGAAGTATTAGCATAGACCACAACGGTTCTGTCAGGGTGTTGATCACAAAAAGCACTAAACTCTTCAATTGGGCAACCTAAATCTAACGAACATGTGGCTTCCAATGTAGGCATTACCACTGTTTTTTCTGGGGTCAGTACTTTGGACGTTTCACCCATAAAACGCACACCCGCTACAATCAAAGTCTCTGCAGGATGGTTGTTACCGAATCTTGCCATTTCTAATGAGTCAGCAACGCAACCACCGGTTTCTTCTGCTAATGCTTGAATTTCAGGATCAGTGTAATAATGTGCAACCAGTACAGCGTTTTTTTCTTTCAATAATAATTTGATACGTGCTTTATACTCTTCACGCTCAACAGCACTTAGTGGCGTAGCCTTTTTGGGGAATTGAAAATCAAAATCAACGGCTAAATTTGCTTGGGTCATATGTCTTCTCAATGAGTGCCTTAAAAATCGTAAGAATTATAAGGTATAGAAGAATAAAAGTGTACTACGAATATGGTTCAAGGTGGATAAGAGATATAAAAATTAAATTAATCAGATGAAGAATAATGTAGGTGATTAGATAAGTTTAAACAGTACTGCAGAATAAGATAAGATCATTAAAAGTGGTCGGTCGTGAAGGATTTGAACCTTCGACAAATTGGTTAAAAGCCAACTGCTCTACCAACTGAGCTAACGACCGATAAACTACTTTTAATTTTTAAAATGAAACCGCATGGTGCTGATTTCAATACCACTAGGTTCTTAACCATCAACTATTAAGGTTAAGAAAAGTGGTCGGTCGTGAAGGATTTGAACCTTCGACAAATTGGTTAAAAGCCAACTGCTCTACCAACTGAGCTAACGACCGTCATATATTCTGAAACAAATACCAAACACTTTTATTGGTAAAAAAGTGGTCGGTCGTGAAGGATTTGAACCTTCGACAAATTGGTTAAAAGCCAACTGCTCTACCAACTGAGCTAACGACCGGTATTTGTTCCCGCTGGACTACTCGTCCAATGCGGGGCATATAATACTCATAATATTTTTAAGTGCAACAACAATCGTCCACTTTTTTGCACTTTATTGTTTGTTCGAACAAAAAGCCACCAAAGCGCACAACTTATAAGCAAAAATTATGGTTTGATACTATTTAATCGTGGTTGCGCTAGTTTTGCAGCACTTGAATTAGGGTATTGCGCTATCAGCTTTTTGTATACGGCAATCGCTTTGGTTTCATTATTTTCTTTTTGCTCAACCATAGCAAGCTTTAACATTGCGTCACTACGTTTACTGGAATCAGGATAATTACTCACCACTACATCAAATTCTTGACCTGCTTTAGTTAACTCACCTTTGTTAAACAATAACTGTCCTAACCAATAATGGGCGTTCGCTGCATAAGTCGAGTTAGGGTACCTTTGATTAAACGCTTCAAACTCAGGGATAGCTTGTTCGTAAAGCTTATCTTTTAACACCATATTGACCGCACGATCATAGGCTTCATTTTCAGTTAAATTATTACTGTAATTTACCTTACCTGCATTACTACCGCTAGGTGCAATGATTGTTGCGGGTATTTGATTTTCTGGTTTTAGTGCTTCTGATACTCTGCGATCAAGCTCTTGATACAACTCACGTTGACGGTCAAGTACCTGACTCAATTGATAAGTGTGTAACTCAGTGATGCCACGAAGCTCGTTAACTTCGTTTTGCAGCTCATCGAGTTGTCGTTGAACGTTAACTTGGGCTCTGTTACGGGCATCAAGTTTGCGCTCAAGACTAACCAGCTGCTCACTCAAGCTTAATTTGGCAGCCTTGGTAGGCGCGCCAGCGGTTACTTCAATAACAGGAGCCCGTTCAGCTGCTACTGCCAAATTGGCAGCCACAGCAAACGTCATCCCGAATAGAATACTATTGGGTTTCATTTCATTACCTGATTAGTAGACCAACACTGCACGACGGTTTTTAGCAAACGCGCCTTCGCTACGATCTTTAACCATTGGTTTTTCTTCACCGTAACTTACTGTGCTCAATTGTGCAGCTGAAACGCCCATGTTTTCTAAAAACGTTTCAATAGATTTTGCACGGCGCTCGCCTAATGCAATGTTATATTCAGGTGTACCACGTTCATCAGCATGACCTTCAATTAACACGTTAACCGTTGAGTTTTCGTTAAGAAACTCAGCATGTGCTTCAAGAATAGCGACAAAATCACCACTTACTGTTGATCTGTCAAAATCAAAATAGACAATATGCTCTGAACGTAATTTTTCAATTTCTTGACGTTTTTTAGCTTCAATAGCATCGGCACGTTGCATTGCTTCAACTTTTACAAGTTCTGCTGCTTCACGAGCTTTTTGTTCAGCCATAACAGCTTCATTTTTTTGCATCGCACTAGCGTCTTCGCTAGCTGAGTCAGATGAACTACAAGCCGATAAAGCCATGATAGGTAAAACAACCGCTAAGGCTTTTACTGTTTTATTAAAGCGCATTTTATGTGTCCTTATTATTTACAAATTAAATTACTATTAATTATTAATTATTAATTATTATAAAAATGGTGACCATGAAGGTGACTTCACTTCGCCATTAAGTGCTGGCAACCTTGCCTTAAATCTTCCATCTACGGAAACTAAACTTAGTACCTGACGATTATTATGTAAAGTACTATAAATAATCATACCACCGTTAGGGGATATACTTGGTGATTCGTCCAAACGTGTTGTGGTTAACACTTGAAAAATCCCTGAATCAAATTCTTGCTTGGCTAGATGATACTTACCGTTTGTACGATTTACCATCACTAATTGACGACCATCAGGTGTTAATGAGCCACCTAGGTTCATTTCGCCATCAAAAGTTAGCCTTCTGATTTTGCCATCTAGTAAACTTACGCGATATAACTGCGCTCTTCCACCTCGTTCTGAACTAAATATTAATGACTTGCCATCTGGTGTCCAACTCGGTTCAGTATCAATGGCTCGATGACGGGTTATACGTCGTAACTTTTTCGTTGCAACATTCATCACGTAAAGCTCAGGATTATCATCTTTAGACAATACCATTGCCAGTTTTTTACCATCTGGTGACCAACTAGGTGCACTGTTGATACCCTCAAACGAGCTTATTAAGTTACGTTGCCCGGAATAAATATCAATAATATGAATTTGTGCTTGTCGATTTTCAAAGGTTACATAAGCTAACTGATTACCACTGGGGTGCCACGATGGTGACATTAATGGCTCTTTTGAACTTAATAAAACATGTTCGTTAAAACCATCATAATCGGCAATAGCTAACTGATAAGGATATTCACCTTGATCGCGTACAATAACATAGGCAATTTTTGTTAAAAATGCACCACGTGTACCTGTGAGCTTTTCATAAACAGCATCACTAATACGGTGGGCATAACGACGAAATTGATCGGCACCAATCTCAACCGTACTTTCATCCAAAATATGATCTGAGGTACGCACTAACTTACCATTACTTAACATTTGCGTTTCACCACCGGTAACTTGGCCACGAATAACATCAACCAATTGGTATTTTATTTGATAACGACCTATCGTGGTTTCGCTAACTTCACCAATAACAACGGCTTCAACACCTTCACTTGCCCAAGCGCTGTAATCAATTTCACTATCCTTGTTAGGTATCTGAGGATAACGTGAGGCTTTAATTGGACTAAATTTACCACTGCGTAGTAAATCATCACTGACCACTGTAGATAAACGCTCTGGCATGACGCCCGTTCCTGTCCATTTAAATGGCAACACAGCAATGGGTCGTGCACTATCAACACCTTCGGTGATAACAATTTCTAACGTTGCCCTTACCTGCTGCGAAAAAACTACAGCAAAGAATAGTAAAAATAAAGTTACATTTTTCATAGAGTCGATTATCTTCCTAATATATACAAAAACTTAATTAAATTTGTCTGGCGCTACCGTTAAACTGATCGTTCTCATTTCTCGAAATATTTCAGGGTCTTTAGAAACAGGTAAAGTACCCGCTTTATAAACCGCAGTTTTTGCGGCTTCACAAACTCGTCTGTCGCCTTTGCCTGTGACCACATTGGTCACAAAACCTGATGGTGCTAGACTTATGGTTAATTTACAATATTTACCTTCCATCGTACTACGGTCAGTAATCAAATTACGCTTTATGGTTTGTGTTATTAAGGCGGTAAAGCGACCAATTTCTGTCATCATTTGTTGGCGACGAGCCTGTTGACGGTCGGCCATTTCTTCAGCCATTTGTTGCTCTAATAACTTTTGCTGAGCGGCACGTTCTCGATCTTCTTGCTGTTTACGTTTTTGGTCGGCCGCTTTCTTTTTACGCAAATCTTCTGCTTTTTTAGCCGCTTGCTCTTCTTTTATTCGCTTAGCTTGCGCGTTTGCTGCCGCTTTATCAGCTTGCGCTCTTTCAAGCTCTTTTTGTTTGCGCTGTTTGTCTGCCGCATTTGCTTTAGCTTGAGACTTTTTAGCCGCGCTGTCAGCGGCCTTTTTTTCTTGCTCTTTTTTCTTCCGTTGACGTTCAAGACTCTTAATGCGTTTTTCTTCATTTACTTGTTTTTCTTTTGCGGCGGCAATACTATTTTCAAGATTTTTAAGCTTTTGAGCGTCATCGGCCTTTTGCTTTTTGATCTTATTAATTTGCGCCTCTACTTTACTTCTTTCAACAACAACCGCTTGAATGGGCTCCATTTGTACTGACGTTGGCGTCGATTTTGGTGGTGATGAGAAATCACCCCACAACAAAACAACAGCCAGTACTATGTGTATGGCAAAACTTAACACTAAGGGAGTTGAATACTTCGATGACACTACTTACTCTCCGGGGTATCAGTCATTAAACCAACAGATGGTACACCTGCTATTTTTTGTAACATCACCATTAATTGAATCACCGCATCATAAGAAACCGCACCATCGCCATTAACCACCACGGGGGTGTCAGGCTCCAACTTTAAATGTGCAGCAACTAAGGTGGCAACTTCTTCTGCCGACATAGGTTCATTTTTGCTAGTACCCACCGCCAAATAATAGTTGCCATTGGCATCAACTGAAGCCACTAAAGGCGGCTTCATGTCTTTACTAAGAGGTTGTGCATCCGCTTGCGGTAAATCAACTTTAACGCCTTGTGTTATCAGCGGTGCCGTTACCATAAAAATAATCAGCAACACTAACATTACGTCAATATAAGGCACTACATTTATCTCAGCAACCTTGCGGCGCCTGACTCGATTATACATAGTTAATCTCTACCTTAGCCGTGTTGCTCTGTCGCTGTTTGTCTTTGTAATATACTTGAAAATTCGTCCATAAAGTTACCATAGCTATTTTCAAGTTTTTCAACATTATGACTAAAACGGTTAAATGCCATTACGGCAGGAATGGCGGCAAACAACCCCATTGCAGTGGCAATTAATGCCTCGGCAATGCCGGGCGCAACCATAGCCAGAGTGGCTTGCTCAACCGCACCTAAGGCAATAAATGAATTCATGATACCCCACACGGTACCAAACAAACCAATATAAGGGCTTATTGAGCCAACGGTGGCCATAAAGGGCAAGTGTGTTTCCAAGTTATCGACTTCTCTTGACATTGCTACGCGCATTGCTCGGTGCGTGCCGTCAACAATCACTTGCGGTGCATAGCCATGCGATTTACGTAAACGAGCAAATTCACGAAAACCAGAAACAAAAAGACTTTCAATACCGTCAATATGCTCTTTGGCAGATACTTCACTGTAGAGCTTACTTAAGTCAGCACCACTCCAAAATTTATCTTCAAAGTCTTTTAATTGTATTTGAGCTGCAAGCAATACTTTACGACGTTGAAAAATCATGGTCCAACAAGCAATTGAAAATCCTAATAAGGTCAACATGACCAGTTGAACTAATAAACTGGCCTGTAAAAATAAATCAAAAAACGAAATTTCAGCTGACACGTTTTAATGCTCCTAATATGCTTTTGGGGATAATACAAGGTTTAGGTTTAGCCATAGCCAAGTTAACACAAGCGACTTTAATCTCAGCCGCACATAATGTTATCTGGTTCTGGTTCACAAGTTGCTGTGAAAATACCAAACTGGCAGACTTTAACCGGCTTATTGTTGTGGTGATTGTTAGCAAGTCATCAAGTTTTGCTGATGCCTTATTGTCCATTGCCACCTTTGTGACCACAAAGCCGATGTTTTGTTCTAAAAATATTGATTGATTAATGCCAAGTTCGCGCAGCCATTCTGTTCTAGCGCGTTCAAAAAACTTTAAATAGTTCGCGTAATAAACGATACCGCCGGCATCGGTATCTTCATAGTAAACACGTACGGTGTGTTGATGACTGCTTAATGACATTAAATTTATTCGATTTATCTTAGTATAAAATCTTTAAGTCCTTATCTTAATAGATAAAGCTCACACGGAACAAGAGCTAAGGTACTTTCTTTGTAAAAATTTCAACAATAAATCTAATTACGGATCTTTTATGAGTGTAATATTATAAAAAATCATTACTGATCAGCGACTGTAAATGGTTACTTCCCCTATATTCCTGCAAATCATTTCGCATTAGTTTTTCTAATGATTAACATAAATTATTTTTGTTTGCGTTACTCTACTCATCGGACTAAAATAGCCTTGTTGTTTGAGCTAGCGCACGAATTTTGTTTTTACATTTTTCATCTTAGCCCACAAATGTTTTGATAGGTGTTGTTACCTTTCTCTGTTATATATTTTCTAGGATCCCCATTTCCTTTTATCAGCTTATATTTTAAGTTGGCCCACATAGATTTATGTGGGCTTTTTTTTGCTTAAAATTCAAAGAATAAACATCGACGTTCTTTCACATCCATGTGACCACGCCATACCGTTCATCCTGAACATAAAAAGCACCCTAAGGTGCTTTTTATAATGGTAAAAACTTAGCGGTTAACTTGGAAAGTCTAAGCCAAAGTGTAGGTAAGCTCTACTCGTGGCAATTCGCCCGCGGGGTGTACGTTGTAAAAAACCTTGCTGGATTAAAAAAGGCTCTAGTACATCTTCAATGGTTTCACGTTCTTCGCCAATGGCAGCGGCAATGTTATCAAGACCAACGGGGCCGCCGGCAAATTTATCAATGATCGCTTCCAATAATTTTCGATCCATTAAATCGAAACCTTCATTATCTACCTCTAACATATCTAAGGCACTGGCAGCGGTTGCTTTACTGACTATACCGTCAGTTTTTACATCAGCGTAATCTCTGACTCTGCGTAATAAACGATTGGCAATGCGCGGTGTACCACGAGAACGCCTTGCAACTTCAAATGCTCCCGCTTGAGCAATGTCTAAATCTAAGAAATGTGCTGAACGCATGACAATTTCGGTTAACTCTTGCGTGTTATAAAATTCTAGCCGTTGCACTATGCCGAAACGATCGCGAAGTGGTGAGGTTAACGCGCCTGCGCGAGTTGTTGCACCAATTAAGGTAAAGGGCGGTAAATCAAGTTTTATAGAGCGGGCTGCTGGCCCTTCGCCGATCATAATATCTAACTGATAATCTTCCATCGCTGGGTAAAGAATTTCTTCTACCACAGGACTTAAACGATGAATTTCATCGATAAACAAGACATCATTTTCTTCAAGGTTAGTCAGTAATGCCGCCAAATCACCGGCTTTTTCCAATACCGGACCTGAGGTAGCCCGAACACTTACGCCCATTTCATTCGCGACGATATTAGCTAAGGTGGTTTTACCTAAACCCGGTGGACCAAAAATTAATAAGTGGTCAAGCGGCTCTCCTCTTTTCAGGGCCGCGGCAATGAAAATTTCCATTTGAGACTTTACATGAGCCTGCCCAGTATAGTCGGACAACATTTTAGGCCTAATAGCTCGGTCAACCGTTTCATCTTCACGGGTGGCTACGGGTTCAATTAATCTGTCTGCTTCTATCATGTATTACTCATTGTAAAAAATCATTGAAAAACTCATTGAAAAATTTTATCGTCATTTACCTTTGGCCCAAACTTGTTATCGTCAATATGGCGAAGTAATTAATATTTATAACATGGCTTTTAAGGCGCCACGGATCAAGTCTTCGCTACTTTTGTCAGGATGAAAAGCTGATTTAACTGCTTTGTCTGCTTGTAGTTGACTATACCCTAAAGAAACTAAGGCGTTAATAGCATCGCCTTTACTATCACTGATAAAGGCATTGGCTTGATTAACATCCGTTGGCATCATGTGCACCAAAGCGTCACTACTGTCAGTTTGCCAATCTTTTAATCTATCGCGCATTTCAATCAACAAGCGTTCCGCTGTTTTTTTGCCAACACCGGGTATTTTCACTATGGTGGTTAAATCGTCATGTATAACACAACTGACAAATTGATCGGCAGACATGCCTGACAAAATAGCCAAACCTAATTTAGGCCCAACACCATTAACCTTGATCAGTAAGCGAAACAGTTTACGCTCCACTTTATTAGCAAAGCCATAAAGTAATTGTGCATCTTCGCGTACCACAAAGTGGGTATATAAAGTCGCTTCTTGATTAACCTCGCCAAGGGCATAAATGCTGGTCATTGGCATAGTCACTTCATAGCCAACACCATTACATTCAATTAAAATTTCGGGGGCCATTTTTTCTATTAATATGCCACGTAAACGTCCAATCACGGCTTAACCTTTGCTTGATATACTATATAACAACACCATACCACTAGATATTTATACAGTAAAGTTTACGCCCTGAATTATTTAAAGCGGTGCATAAATAACGATGATACTAAAACAATAACCATTAGCGTAGGCGTCCGCGTACTGTTTTAGTGGCTTGGCCTGAAAGTTTACTGATCGAGTCGTGACTGTGCGCATGACAAAGTGCAACCGCCAGTGCATCGGCTGCATCAGCTTGAGGTGTACCTGGTAATTTCAAAATAGTTTTCACCATATGTTGCACTTGAGTTTTATCTGCCGCACCTGTACCCACAACCGATTGCTTAATTTGTCTAGCAGAGTATTCTGCAATCATTAAACCATTGTTCGTCGCCGCAACAATAGCCGCACCTCTGGCTTGGCCTAACTTTAATGCAGAATCAGGATTTTTCGCCATAAAGACTTGCTCAATAGCAAACATGTCAGGTTGAAATTGCAAGATAAGCTCACTAACGCCAGCAAAAATTGTTTGCAAGCGCATACCTAAGTCTTCACCTGCCGCTGTGGCTTTAATACAACCACTGCCTAAATAGGTAAAATTACGGCCCGATTGTTTAATGACACCATAGCCGGTTAAACGTGACCCTGGGTCAATACCTAAAATAATACTCACTCGTTATTTACCTTAATAAAAGCGTTAACTTTAAAAATAATACTATGGAAAAAAAACGCACGAATAAGGCCTAAGTAGCATTAATTCGTGCGTTTTAATTGTGTTAACATTAACGCTTAGTCACGTTAAAATTTTTCTAACAGACGTTATTCTGCTTTTGGCTCAGTATCAATTTCTTTTGCCAAACAAGCAATGCCTAATTCAGCCAGTTGTGCTGGGTTTGCATGGCCTGGGGCATTAGTTAACGGACACGCCGCAGTCGTTGTTTTCGGGAATGCCATCACATCACGAATTGAACTAGCTCCAGTCATCAGCATCACTAAACGGTCTAAACCAAAGGCTAAACCGGCATGTGGTGGCGCGCCATATTGTAATGCTTCTAATAGGAAACCAAACTTTTCTTGCGCTTCTTCATCGCTAATACCCAGAATGCGAAATACAGCGGCTTGCATATCTTGATTATGAATACGCACTGAACCACCACCTAATTCGCAGCCATTAAGCACCATGTCATAGGCATCAGACAAAGCACCCACTGGATTTGCTTCTAATTCAGCCGCGGTTAAATTGGTTGGCGCGGTAAATGGGTGATGAATAGCATGCATGTTGCCGTCAGCTTCTTCAAACATTGGAAAGTCTACCACCCACAATGGTTTCCAATCACCTTGCAATAACCCAAGCTCTTCACCCACTTTTAAACGCAAGGCACCTAATGATTCAGTCACCACATTATAAGTGTCTGAGCCAAAGAAAATAATATCGCCGGTTTTAGCATGAGTACGAGTTAATAAGGCATTAACGGCGGCTTCATCTAAGAATTTTAAAATCGGTGATTGTAAGCCTTCAAGACCGGCATCAAGGTCATTAACTTTTAACCATGGCATGCCCTTAGCGCCGTAAATACCAACAAATTTAGTTAACTCGTCAATACCTTTACGAGAGAATTTAGCGGCGCCTCCCGGTATACAAATAACGGCAACTCGGCCTTTATCGTCGTTAGCCGGGCCAGAGAACACTTTAAACTCAACATCTTTTAAGATATCAGCCACGTCAACAATTTCAAGTGGATTACGTAAATCTGGTTTATCAGAGCCAAAACGAGTCATCGCCTCTAAATAAGTCATGCGCGGAAATTCACCTAAGTCTACGTTAAGTAGCTCTTGGAATAAGCCGCGGATCATAGTTTCAGTCACTTGCATCACTTGATCTGAACTCATAAATGAGGTTTCAATATCAATTTGAGTAAATTCTGGTTGGCGATCTGCACGTAAGTCTTCATCACGAAAACACTTAACGATTTGATAGTAGCGTTCCATACCTGACATCATCAACAATTGTTTAAATAATTGTGGCGATTGTGGTAAAGCAAAAAATTGCCCTTTATGAGTACGGCTAGGAACCAAATAATCACGCGCACCTTCAGGTGTAGCTGCTGTAAGAATGGGTGTTTCTATATCCAAAAAGCCTTGTGACTCAAGTGATGCACGCACCGCTGAAGTCACTTTAGCGCGAAAACGCATACGCTCAGTCATTTCTGGGCGACGTAAATCAAGATAACGATATTTTAATCGTAGCTCTTCAGAGTTCTTCTGATTTGAATCTAAAGGTAGCGGTGCTGACTTATTTAAAATAGTCAACTCTAAACCCAACACTTCAATAGCGCCCGTTGCCATATCTTTATTCACTTGGCCATCAGGACGAGCGCGCACTTTACCTTTGATTTGCACGCAAAACTCATTACGCAAAGTGTTGGCTTTTTCAAGCACTTCAGGAAAGTCCGGGTCGTAAACAACTTGTACAATACCTTCACGGTCTCGTAAATCTAAGAAAATTACCGCACCTAAGTCACGACGACGATTAACCCAACCACAAAGTGTGACTTCCTGACCCACATGAGATTCATTAACCTCACCACAATAAAGACTACGCATGTATTTACCCTAAAATTCGAATAAGCTGAACAAGTTAACAGATGTTTTATAAATCTATAACTTGTGATGATAAAAATTGCCAACATTATAAAGCAATGCTAAGTAAAGTCACCCGACATTCAATGAATAGTCTAATTAGACCCGTTCCACTTCAGTATGCCGGTTAATGATATTGATAATGCTGGCCCCCTCAAGCTTTAAGCAGGTTTTGCATTCTATGCTAAGCACTGCCAATAATGGCGTAAAGTCGGCTATAACGCCCTAAGCAAAACATAAAAACACATTACCTTGTTTATCAGAGAATATATCAGGTAAAATACGCTTTTATAGCCTCAAACGTTAGTATAGTTTTGACATCATGAAAACATCAGATACCGATTTAATTTTTTCTAATAAACAAAGTAAAATCAAAGACTTTGCATTCGACGCACAAGTCGTAGAAGTTTTCCCCGATATGATCAGCCGCTCAGTGCCTGGTTATAGCACTATTATTGATACCATAGGCCGACTCAGTCAGCGCTATGTCACCGATAACAGCCAAGTTTACGACCTGGGCTGTTCGCTCGGCGCGGCAACATTGGCGATGCGTAAAGGTATTACAGCAAAAAACTGTAAAATTGTCGGTATTGATAGCTCAAGCGCTATGGTTGAACGTTGTAAAATGCATGTGAGTGCTTTTAAAGGTGAAACACCGGTTGAGATAATAGAAGCTAATATTCTTGATATTGAAATTAAAAATGCCTCTATGGTAGTGCTTAATTTTACTTTACAATTTATCGCGCCAGAACAACGCCAATTATTGTTAAATAAAATAGCTAAAGGCCTTAATCCCGGTGGTTTATTACTACTGTCAGAGAAAATAGCTCATACCGACAACGTCTGTAATGAATTACTCGTCGACTTACATCATGACTTTAAGCGTGCCAATGGTTATAGCGAATTAGAAATCGCCCAAAAACGTACCGCACTAGAAAACGTCATGCTCACTGATAATTTAGACACCCATTTAAAGCGTTTGAAACTGGCTGGCTTTAACCATAGCGCCCCTTGGTTTCAATGTTTTAACTTCTTTTCTCTGATCGCGATTAAATAACCCCATGATTTCATTTAACAACTTCTATCAAAAAATAGCGAGTAATCGATTAAGCCACTGGCTTAACATTTTACCCGCGCAACTGACTCAGTGGCGTGAACAACATTTACACGGCGAGTTTGCCCAATGGCAAAAAACCTTAATGGCGCTACCAAAAACATCACCATCAAGTGTTGATATTAGTACCACAGTACGGGCAGGCGAACGCGCTGACATTAATGACGGTGAATATAAACGTTTAGAGAATTTACTGAAAAAGTTTAAACCTTGGCGTAAAGGCCCGTATCATATTCATGGGCTGCACATAGATACTGAATGGCGTTCTGATTTTAAATGGGATCGCTTAGCGCCACATATTAGTGACTTAACTCATCGTTATGTACTCGATATTGGCTGTGGCAGTGGTTATCACTTGTGGCGCATGCGCGGTGCAGGTGCTGAGTTTGTTGTGGGTATTGACCCAACACAATTGTTTTTATCACAATTTCAAGCCATACAACATTTTGTTCAAGATGATCACGTTAACTTATTACCGCTAGGTGTTGAACAGTTGCCTGAGTTAAATGCCTTTGATACGGTATTTGCTATGGGCGTTTTGTATCATCGACGCTCGCCAATAGATTTTCTTTACCAACTAAAAGCGCAATTAGTTAAAGGCGGCGAACTGGTCTTAGAAACCTTAGTGGTCGATGGCGATGAAAATACCGTGTTAGTGCCGGGCGAGCGCTACGCGAAAATGCGTAATGTTTGGTTCTTACCCAGTTGTCAGGCTATGTGTGCATGGCTTGAACGTTGTGGTTTTAAAAATATTCGCGTGGTTAATACGGATATCACTGCCCTTGACGAACAACGTAAAACTGATTGGATAGATACTGAATCATTACAAGACTTTCTTGACCCTGATGATAACAGTAAAACCATTGAAGGCTACCCTGCGCCAAAACGGGCAATATTTATTGCCAATAAATAGCCTGATGTTGGTTAACTGTCACTAAAACACAATGCTATTTCACCACAAGGGACAGAGGGATTTCGTCCTTCGGTGAGAAGAGTAAAAAATTAAAGCAATGTCATAACTTTCGACATTAAATTTACTCCGTGTTTACTCAATATTGACTCCTTCTCTTCTCATTCTTTCCTCCCTGTAAATTTTAAAAAAATTCACAGGAAGAAGTGAATGAGGACTGAATAAGGTAAAACAATACTAGCCCGTTTCACCACCTAGGGACTTTATCCAACACGAGAAAAGTAAAATATATTAAAGTAATTTTTTGCTCAACATCCACTTACCGCCATTAAATTCACTCAGTGTTTACTCCTTCTTTTCTCATGCTTTCCTCCCTGTAAATAATAAAAAAATTCACAGGAAGAAGTGAATGAGGAATGAATGAGGTAAAACAATGCTACCCCATTTCACCACCGAGGGACTTTGTCCTACACCGAGAAAAGCAAAATACATTAAAGTAATGTCTTGCTCAATATCAACTTACCGCCATTAAATTTATTCAGTATTGACTCCTTATTTTCTCATGCTTTCCTCCCTGTAAAATACTAAAAAAAATTCACCACCGAGAGACTTGGCTCTGCACCTAGAGGGAAGAAATTAAAGTCGTGGTCAAACGGCTAGCAAGTGCTAAGTAAGAGCTAACTTAATGGCTTGGGTATTACCTTCCTTTAAAGAATAATATACTATTTGTATCATACGGTTAATTCAGCTTGAAAACAGAGGCATCATGGACAATCCTTGGCAAATAAGACGATTAGAGCGAGTCGCAAAAAGACATCAAGATCACCGCAGCCCATTTCAACGTGACCGAGCACGTATTCTCCATTCAGCCGCATTTCGACGATTACAATCAAAAACCCAAGTGATGGGCAGTGGTCAAAGTGATTTTCATCGCACCCGATTAACCCATTCTTTAGAAGCGGCACAAATTGGTAGCGGCATTATCGCGCAAATTCGCAGTAAATATCCTGAGCATAGCGCTGCCCTACTACCTACTGACGACAGTTTAATAGAAGCATTATGTTTAGCGCACGATATCGGCCATCCCCCCTTCGGCCATGGTGGAGAAATTGCCCTACATTATATGATGCGTGATTATGGTGGCTTTGAAGGCAATGGACAAACCTTTCGTATCGTGGCGCACTTAGAACCTTTTAGTGAACATTTTGGGATGAATTTAACCCGCAGAACACTACTGGGCTTAATAAAATATCCACAAACCTTAAACAATTTACAACAAAATATTCCGCAAGCAATACCCGCATCTTTTCGCCAATTAGAAGCGTCGAAATGGCATCCACCCAAAGGCTTATATCTTGACGACATTGAAATGTTTCATTGGGTATTAGCGCCTTTATGTCAGTCAGACAAAGCACTTTTTCAACAATTTACCAGCAAAGCGAATAGCCATAGTAAAACCAATTATAAATCTTTAGATTGCTCGATGATGGAATTAGCCGATGATATTGCCTATGGCATTCATGACCTAGAAGATGCCATAGTTACCGGCGTGGTTAATCAACAAGACTTTGATGAAAATGTGATCAAAAGTCTACTAAAAATAGACGATGATTGGCTGCACGATTATAGCTTAAGCTTAGCGGATAATCTTTTTAGTCCTCAACGCTATCAGCAAAAAGAAGCCATTGGCGGTTTAGTGAATTACTTAATAACGGCCGTCGAATTAGATGATATTAACGCAACCAAAGTGTGTAACTTTCAAGAACCACTTTTACGCTATAATGCCGTGCATCCGTTAATTGCCGCGCAAGTGCTACAGATTTTCAAAGACTTTGTTTATCAGTTTGTGATCAAGCAAACGTCAATTCAACAGTTGGAATATCGTGGTCAGCAAATTGTGATGGAATTATTTCAAGCTTTGTCTTCCGACCCTGAGCGCTTATTACCTAAAAATACCGCCATGCGTTGGCTACAAGCAAAAGAAAACAAGCTCAATCAACACCGTGTTATCGCTGATTATGTCGCAGGGATGACAGATGAATATGCCACCAAACTTTATCAAACCTTATTTTTACCCATAGGACAAACTGAATTGGGTCAACACGACTATTAACTTATCCAGCGGATAACCTAAGCAGGTGCTGAGTAAGTTAAGTACCACTAAAAAATAGTATGCACTGTAATAACCCATGGAGAGGTTTTTCTAACGATGGCTAATATGCTAGATATTTATTGTGGCAGCAACGCCTTAAAAACAATACAAGAACACGGTTTTAAACAAGAACTTTTTACCACTATGCTGGGCGCCAGTGGTGGGCCAAAATGGTTTAGCTTATTTGGCTTAGACAAATACCTTTTTGGTGAATATTTTAAAGATCGTCGCACTGAATTAAATTTAGTCGGTTCGTCAGCAGGGGCATTTCGCTTTGCCGCCCTTAGCCAGCAAGATCCCGTTGCGGCGATTAAGCGCTTAGCGACACTCTATTCACAAACCACCTATTCGGAAAAAGCCAAAAATAAAGAAATTACCGCCAAAGCAATAGCCCTACTTGAAGAAGTCTTAGGTGCAAGCGGCAGTGAGGAAATTATCAAAAATCCAATTTTCAAAGCACACTTTATTGTCGCAAAATGCCGTGGCTTAACTGCTTTTGAGCAAAAAACGCCGTTAATGTTGGGGTTAATATCAAGCATGGTATTCAATCAAATCAATCGAGGTTTACTTGCCAAACAATATCAACGCTTTGTTTACCATCATCCTAAAAGCCAGTTAACGATTAATGACCCTTATAATTTTAATACCCAATATCAAGCCTTGAGTCACAAAAACTTAACCACCAGTTTGCTTGCCTCTGGCTCTATCCCTGTTGTTATGGGCGGTGTAAAAAACATTGCTGATTCGCCAAAAGGCATGTATCGCGACGGTGGTATTATTGATTACCACTTTGATGTTGATATCAAGCCAGCATCTGGCCTTACCCTGTATCCACACTTTTCACCAACGCCAAAAGCCGGTTGGTTTGATAAAAATTTAGCGCGTAAGGTCAATACCGAGTATTACAAAAACACCGTAATGTTAGTGCCCTCTGCAGCCTTTATTGCTCAATTACCTTTTGCAAAAATACCTGATCGGAAAGATTTTATTAATCTAGCGCCTGCAACACGGCTAAAATATTGGCAAGCAGTGTTAAAAGCATCTGAATGTTTAGCGGATGAATTTTCAGCATGCGTAGCTAAACCGAACACCGAACATATTAAACTTATTGAATGAGCTTAATACTAAACGGACTAATTTAGTCCGTTTAGTATTATTTGAATCAAGCCTTTATGGCTATTTTATTGTTAGACAGAGTTAAGGTTGTGCTGTTTGCTTGGGGTTTCTCGGATAAAACTTATCCGGTAAGCCATTTATGTGTTCAAAAAATCGTGTGTCTTTGTAAGGCAGCTTCATAAAACCAGAAATACCAATACCGGTAATCGTTGGTAGCAACTGTAATATTTCTGTCAAGCATTGCGTAAACTCGGCTTCTTTATCGTGATTTAGTAACATTAAATAACTGTGAATTTTAAGGTGTCGTGGCAAGACCTCAAAAATAATACAACCTGTGTGATGGATCTGATTTAAACGCCCTAGCACCACCATAACTTCGTCGGGTAAATATAAATACTCATCTGGGTCGACACCATCTTCAAAGTAAGAATGCAGTCGTGTTATATCGTCAATATCGGCAATATCACTGACATCAAAATGGATAGCTTGATTGGCTAAGGCTTGAAAGGGTTGCTCTTCATTTTCACGCTCAACATGCAACGTATTTCTGGCATTGAATAAACAACTTTTAAAAACCCCTATTCTGTATATCCCTTGAGCCAAGCGCACCATATTATTCACTGCACTTTGAAACGATGTTTTCAGTTTAGGGTCAAATAACGATAAGTTTGAGTCAATATACACGCCATTTTTTTCCCAACGCACCGCTAAGCCACCCACAACAGGAAAATTAGCTAGACGGCTAACCGCAGCAACAAAAGCCTTCTCAGTATCGCCCATACCCATCAGAAAATTCTTAAAGTATTTTTCTAATTGCACGTCGTCTATATCATTTAATTCGTCTACCTCTGCAGATTCTCGCAGGAAAGATTTACGCGAACCATAAACCACAGTATCCATATTTTTGTGATAACTTTTACACCAAACTGGCACTAAAGGCATAATTTCAACCGGCAAAGGCGGATCAGCCATCACGGTATTTTTTAACAGGGCTAGATGTTTAAAAAAATAGTCCCCGGCTTTATTTCGCTGACTTCTATCTTTGCTAAACATACCAGATAATATTTGCGCCAGTAATTTAGGCAAGCCCAAAGATGAAGGCGTTATCACCGAACTACCATAGCGACAAGACTGCCCTGAAGCTAAGGCATATAAGGTTGCCGCTAGCCCTTGTTCGTCAAAACGGGGTGACGACATTTCACCGCTAATTTGCTCATCACCAATAAAGTAAACATCGCCTAAGCGGGCATTACTATTTTGTAAATCGCTGCTCATTAAATCCATAACATTATTAACGGTAGATTGGCCATTAACATCAAGCTGTGCAGGTACGGATGAGCCCCAATCAACTAGGTAGACTTTCTCAGTTTCAGGGTCAAACACCACATTGGAAGGTTTTATGTCGCCATGAACATAAGGTCTACCCTTCTCGTGTTGACTGCTATCGCGCAAATAAATCAGAATATCAGCAAGTTGCAGAGCAATTTTAACGATTAATTCACTCGGTAAAGGCCCTTCTTGATAGGACAATTTCTCAAGATCTATGCCTGGAGCACGCTGCATATGGACAATTGATTGGCGCTTTATCTTGTAATAACCCATGATTTTAGGAATACGTTCATGAGATAACTCTCGCTGAATATCGGCTTCTTCAGCTAAGCGGTCTTGAACATGTTGTGGCAGATTAATACGGGAAAACTTAAAGACTTGTGATTGCCCATGTTCGTCTTCACCGCCAAAGACAAAACCATAAGCCCCTTTACCAATGAGCGCGATATTTTGATAACCCAACAAAGTTAACTGCTGCTGACAAAGCTCAACCCATTGCTTTAACTTGGTTGCATCTTCATGATTTAATAAATAAATCGACTGTTCTTCAGCGATATAAAAATGCTGGAGTTTCTTTTCCGCCACTAGACTTCCTTAACTGTAAACATCTGGATCTAGATAAATTATCATTGAATTTAAGGCTAATTGATATCTTTTAGCTGAGTTCTTGTGACTAAAGTAATTCAAAAACATTGAGTTATTTAAATTTATCATTTCTTCAGCCTAATTTTTAATAAAAAAAACCTGCATAATGCAGGTTTTTTTAATCAAGATAATTGAACAAAACTTATGACATATGCACTAGCATATTGCTTGGCTCTTCAAGGAATGACTTCCATAAATTACAAAAACGAGCAATGGTGCCACCGTCAATAGTACGATGATCGCCAGACCAACTCACTTGCATAATTGAGCGAGCTTCCACTTCACCTTTGTCATTAAAGCGGGGTAATTTTTGTAACTTACCTAACGCAACAATGGCAGATTCAGGCTTATTGATAATAGGCGTTGCCACCGTGCCACCAATAGCGCCAATATTTGAAATGGTGATCGTGCCACCTTTCAAATCAGCTGCTGGCACTCTACCTGAGCGCGCGTCATTGGTTAAACGGGTAATATCCGCAGCTAAGTCTAAAATAGATTTTGTTTGTACTTGTTTAACGTTAGGTACTAACAAACCTACTTTCGAGTCAACGGCCATACCAATATTATGATCGTCAAAATAAGTTAGCTCGGTGCAATCTTCATTCACTTGCGTATTCACTAACGGAAATTGCTTCAACGCTAACGACATAGCTTTCATAAAGAATGGCATCATGGTTAATTTAATATCTTGCTTGGCATAAACTTCTTTTAGTTCTCCACGCAATTTAATCAAATTGGTCATATCGATTTCTTCACAGTAAGTAAAGTGAGGAATAGTCGATACTGATCTCACCATAGCTTTTGCCATCACAGCTTTTATACCGCGAATAGGTTCAACGCGTGTGCCACCAACAACACTACTGGTAACATTGCTATCGGCAACAACGCTAGGGTTGGTCGCCACTGCGGGTGCTGGTACTTTGTTAAAAGCTAAAACATCTTCTTTATAAACCCGACCTTTTTTACCACTGCCAGGTACTTGATGAATGTTAACACTTAACTCACGCGCAACACGTCGCACGGCAGGACTCGCGACAGCTTTTTTATTCACTATTTTTGCTACAACTGCTTGAGTTTCAACAACCTCAGCCTTAGCGGGTGCATTAGTGGCAGCAGCTTTTGGAGCTTCAACTACAGCAGCAACAGTCGCTGGTCCAGAGGCGGCAATTTCAACGGCAAACAAGGGCGCATGAACTTTGGCAATTTCACCTTTGGCATAATAAAGCTTAACCACTTTACCTTTATGCATAGCTGGAATTTGTACCAAGGCTTTATCGGTCATAACGTCAGCTATCGGTTGATCTTCTTCAATCAAATCACCTTCAGCTACTAACCATTCAACTAGTTCACATTCAACAATACCTTCACCAATATCAGGTAAAATAAAGTCTTCTACTTGAGTGCCACTAGCAGTAATAGGCGCTGGCGCTACAGGTGTTTCAGCAATTGTTGTTTCAACTATTGCTGGTGCAACAGCGCTTTGCGTTTCAGCGCTACCTTCTGGTGTCATGGAAAATAGGGGGTGATGAACTTTCGCTATCTCACCTTGTGCGTAGTAAAGTTTGTCTACTACACCAGAATGCATCGCTGGAATTTGAACCAAGGCTTTGTCGGTCATCACATCAGCAACGGGCTGATCTTCTGCAATCACATCGCCTTCTGCTACTAGCCATTCAACCAGTTCACATTCAACGATACCTTCGCCAATATCTGGCAGTATAAAATCAATGCTCATGCTTATAAATCCTAGTAGGTCATAGTGGTTTTAATTGCTTCAAAGATCTTTAAATGATCTGCGGCGTATTCTTTTTCAAGTGCTAATGGATAAGGTGTATCCATGCCACAAACTCGGGCAATTGGCGCTTCTAAATGCAAGAAACATTCTTGTTGAATAGTCGCGGCAATTTCACTCGCAAAACCAGCCGTTAAAGGGGCTTCCTGACTGACAATAAAACGGCCTGTTTTAGTCACTGAGTTTGCTACTGTTTCAATATCCCAAGGCAAAATGGTACGTAAATCAATGATTTCACATGAAATACCGTCGCTTGCTGCCAATGCGGCTGCTTTCTCAACGATCTCAACTTGAGCGCCCCAAGCCAGTAAGGTGATATCACTACCTTTTTGCACAACGTCAGCTTTACCTAAAGGTAGTTCGTAGTCTTCTTCTGGCACTTCACCAACTGATGCACGATACAAACGTTTAGGTTCAAAGAATATTACCGGGTTATCGTCACGAATTGACGCCAGTAACAAACCTTTTGCTTGATAAGGGTTACGAGGCACAACAACTTTTAAACCAGGTGTATGAGCAAAATAAGCTTCAGGTGATTGGCTATGATATAAACCACCGGCAATACCGCCGCCGTATGGCGTACGAATAGTCAATTTACCCACATCAAATTCATTACCGCTACGGTAACGAAATTTAGCTGATTCATTAACAATTTGGTCAAAGGCCGGAAAAATATAATCAGCAAACTGAATTTCAGCAATGGCGGTACTACCTTGCGCGGCTAGGCCATTAGCAAAACCAATAACACCTTGCTCAACCAACGGGGTATTAAAGCAACGGCTTTTACCGTATTTTTCTTGTAAACCACTGGTTGCACGGAATACGCCACCAAAGTGACCCACATCTTCACCAAAACAAACCGCACGATCGTTTTCTGCCATCACGATATTAAGCGCGTCATTAATCGCTTGTAATAAATTGATTTGCGCCATTACTTAATTCTCCCTGACGTAAACGGGTAAGCTTTAGGGTGTTTTTTGATATGTGCTTTAAGATCATCAAATTGACTTTGTAACAAAGGTGGTACTTGGTCATAAACATCAGTAATGAGATCTTCTACTGGCGGCTTGTCAATTTTTTCAGCCACTTTAACGGCGGCTAAAACTTCATCTCTTAGCTTTTCAAACAAGGTAGTTTCTTGTGCTTCATCCCACCAACCTTGGGCAAGCATCCAGTTCTTCATCCGAAGAATAGGATCATGTTCTTGCCATTTGGCTTCTTCTTCACGTGTTCTATAACCTGAAGGATCATCAGACGTTGAATGCGCACCTAAACGGTAAGACATAGCTTCAATTAATACCGGCTTGCCTTCTTTTATGCCATATTCACGCGCCAATTGTACGGCAGCAATCACAGCTAAAATATCATTGCCGTCAATACGTATGGTTTTCATACCGTAACCCACACCACGTGAAGCAATACCATTACCGACATATTGTTCTTCTGATGGCGTTGAAATAGCGTAGCCATTATTACGACAGAAGAAAATAACCGGTGCTTGATGTACAGCAGCCATGTTTAAGCCGGCATGAAAGTCGCCTTCAGACGCAGCGCCTTCGCCGAAATAACAAATGGTAACCGCATCTAAACCTTGCAGTTTTTGACCATAGGCATAACCGGCAGCTTGTGGGATTTGTGTACCAAGCGGTGATGAAATCGTCATATAGTTCAATTCACGACTACCGTAATGAATTGGCATTTGACGACCTTTACCTAAATCTTTTTCATTGCTGAACATTTGGTTCATAAAGTTTTCAAGGCTAAAACCTCGAAACATTAATGCTCCCTGCTCACGATACTGCGCCATGATCATGTCTTGATCTTTCAGGCCAGCAGCACCACCAACACTAGCAGCTTCTTCGCCGAGTGCCGTCATATAAAAGCTAATGCGACCTTGGCGCTGTGCTGCCACCATACGTTCATCTAATACACGATGAAAAGCGAGCGTTTTATAGGTTTTAGTCGCCAATGCTTGATCTATGTTTGGCATGGCAGCATCTTGATAAATGCTACCATCTTGTTTCAATATTTTAAGGATTGGAATTTCAACTGAATGACCATCAATAAAAGCGGGTTGATGTACGACCGGGCTTTCGCTATATACGTCAGTGTTCATAGCCTTCTCTTTTTTTATTAACCTTGGATATAAGGTGATATTGCCTATTCTACCTTGGCTTTAATTAATGAAAGTATAGAAGCTTTCAACGCAAGGTGAGTATTTATGTCGTTGTTATGAATTGTTGGTTGTAATAATCGCAAGCACTTTACCTTTACGTAAACTGAAAAACAAGTTTAGTGCTCAAAATGAACTGTTCTGCAACCTTTGCAGCGAGCAGAATTCTTTACAGTTATACTCGCTATAATCAAGCCATGACACCCTAAGTAATTGATAAAAAGCATTTTAGTTTAAAAAACTCAGTACCTAAATACCGAACTCCATTTAGACGGAGACTTTTAGTTTCAGATCTAATCTAAGTATCTAAATAACGAGATTCACCTAGGCACAGGTTATTTTTTTCAGACATAACCTAAGTACCTAAATCTCTTTAGGCAAGTGTTGTGGGGGTAACGGTTAGCATCGCACGTTGGCCAACAGCGACATTAGCATTAGGAAAAATAATCGCTTCGCCGTCTTGCTGAGTTTTAACTTCTTTTTCACCATCAATCGCTAATACATGATCTTTAGGAAAATCAGTAAAGTTTTCAACATCATCAGCAAAAGTTAACGAAAAATTTTCATGCTGGCGATCAATCACTTGTGATATTTCATAAAGGTTAAAGTCGCTGGTTTTATATGGCACTAAATCAAGCTGCTGACCTGATACTAGCTTGGTCAAAGTGTCGTTAACTTGAACAAACTGGCTCATGTCATTCTCACCAAATGGATGCACTTTACCTAGCTCAACGGTAAAAGCATCGGCGCCAAATTCATGTGACGAAAAATAACTAAAGGTAGTAGTTGGTGAGTGCGACAACAAAATAGTACTAACACCGCAGGCATGAAGAAATTGTAACTGACTTTTTTTACGCGGCGCGCCATGCAAAAAAGGGTAAACTGCAAATTTATCACACTTTGAGCCACGAATAGCGGTATGGAGATCGTAATGACAACGGCTGCGTTCTACACCATCTGCTGAGTCTAATTTACTGCCTGCAGCAAAGAAGTCTCTTACTGTGTTTTCTAATAACAAAGCACGGTGACGCTCTTTATTAATTAAACCCGCGCCTTGGCCTTGGTCTTGTGAATGGCCGCCAGAAAATAAACGATTCAGGTTTTCTTCAATAAAGCGCTCAGCAATATTCATTGAGGCCGGATTACCAAAAATAAATAACACCCGCTCTGCTAACGCCAATTCACCTCGGATCAATTGGCCAATAATATCGCTGCAAATTTCAATAGGCGCGGTTTCATTACCATGGACTGCACTCGATAAAACAATATCTTGGCTGCTAGCACGATTAATCGGTTCGAAGGTAATTAAGCCAGTATCTAATACCGTGACTTTACTTGAGGTTTGAGAAGCTTGATGGGTAACATCAAAACTAAAAGTACCACCAGGTAATGACCATTCATTGGCACGAGTTATTGAGAGAAAATCACCACTTTGTTGTAAAGTTGATGCGAAGGCATTGGTTGAACTTGAAAAATCACTCACGCGTTTTCACCTGTTGTCATAAAAGAGTTTAATTGAGTAGCCTAGATTGGATCACGCTAACAATTATTAATTATTGATTGCTGATTGCTGATTGCGCGCTATTGTACTTGATTTGAAACTCAACGTCCTTGCGCTGCTAATTTAATCTCTGACGTGTCGTATCAATTACACCACATCACATTAACTAAGCTTACCATCGATTATTAACTAGCTATTTGCCGATCTAGCAGCAAAAGTAGTAGAAAAAATAGAGCTAATTAGCAGATAAAGTTATCGCTTTGTACGCTAATTCATTTCATTAACTCAACACTGCAATTTTTTCGCCACTAACGATTTAACAGCTCGGCATTGCTTGGATATTTTTTCAGTAACTCAACAAGTTTACTCGCACCTTCTGTGGGTTTAAGCCCGGTAAATGCTCTTCGCAAATTTTTTATATTTTCGAGATCCTTAACATTTAACAGCAGCTCCTCACGGCGCGTACTACTTTTAGCCATATCCAAGGCGGGAAAAATTCGTTGTTGTGCCGCTTCCCGTGATAAAACAACTTCCATATTACCCGTGCCTTTGAATTCCTCAAATATCACTTGGTCCATCCGGCTGCCTGTATCAACCAGTATGGTGGCTAAAATAGTCAGTGAGCCACCATGCTCAATCTTTCTTGCAGCGCCAAATAATTTTCGTGGTATCGCCATCGCGCTAGCGTCAAGACCGCCCGACATAGTACGACCACTGCTTTTTTGATTGGCATTATGTACTCTTGTCAGTCGAGTCAAAGAATCAATAACAATCATAACATCATGACCTTCACCCGCTTCCTTGCGCGCAATATTAAGCAGGTTATTAGCGACACGAACGTGTTGGTCATGGTTTTCATCTGTAGAGGAAGCATGTACTTGTGCCGACACGCTGCGCTTAAAGTCTGTCACTTCTTCTGGACGCTCATCAATAAGTAAGGCATAAAGCTTTATTTCGGGATAAGCTGTCGCCACTGCTTGGCAAACATCTTTTAAAAGCGTGGTTTTTCCGGAGCCTGGCGGAGCTACAATCAAGCCTCGTTGACCCCTGCCAAGCGGTGTAAACAAATCCATCGCTCGCATGGAAAGTTGCTCAGAGCCTGATGCTAGCTCAATACACTGATAAGGATTAATGGCTACGCCATTTAAAAAACGCTTTTGTGGGTCATCACAAGATGCATCTTTAACGACTTCATCCACTTGTTTGGGTATTTTTTTTCTTTTTACCGGTAATGTTAATATTTTTCTTGTCATGATATCGCTTTATAGCTCTAAAGAGTGAAGTGTCTTTAACCTCTGTATTTTAGTCTAAGGCAACTAAGCGGGTATTATACCCATACAATATTAGCTACCTGCTCAGGTTATATTTTATTAAAATGGCTATTAGCCCACTAGCGAAAATTGATCAATATTTTCAGCTGTTATCTTTAAAATCAAAATCTGCATTAAGATTAAAGCGCTAAGGTAGTATTTTTATAGCGGCTAACTTTCGTATTAAAGTCATGGTTAGATAGTGTCACGTTGAAGAGCAATTACCAGCAGATTTGAGAATTTATGCCATCATTATCAATGACTATTTTATCGCTTCGCTTTACTCATTGTACATAAGTGAATTTCAGCGGCATAACTGTTGATTTTTAAGGCCAGTTTTTATCACTTAGTCGGCTTGTTTTTATTGTTCAGAATTACATTGAAAAAAGCTGAACTTAATATCGTAATAGCGTTAATTTGCTCACAAAAGCCAGCAACAAAGGATTGAAAAATTCAAAGCTCATTTTTGATAGCAATAAATAACTTAACGCTTTATTTCTCGAAAGTTAGGCATAGGTTTAGCTCCATGCTTTGCCAATAAATTTGTAGAAAAAGAAATAACTTGACCACGTCCAGTCGCTTTAGCAAAGTATAATGCCTTGTCTGCATTACTTAGTAGTTCATCTAAAGTCGTACCCTGTTTTGTATACTCGACAATGCCAGCACTAAAACTAAGTTGAGTAATATTGTTTTCTGGTGTCAGTATTTCACAACATTTTATTGTATCTAAAACCGTATCAATCAGCGTAGTTAACTCTGCGCCATTGCGCGTGTAACTAAATACACAAAACTCTTCTCCACCGATACGAGAAAAATAACAGTCGTTATCTAATGCTAGTGTAACTTTTTCAGCAAAATACTTTAACACATAATCACCGAACTCATGGCCATAATCGTCGTTAAACTGTTTAAAATGATCAATGTCGATTACGGCTATAGACGCCTTACTATTATTTTGGTTTTGAATGTATTCATTAAATCTTTTGAACATAGCTCGACGGTTGGCAATACCGGTTAATGAGTCGGTATAGGCCATTTTAATCAGGCTCTTTTCTTGTGTTTCCATAAGAGAAGCGTAGGACTGTAATGAATATTCTAGTTTTTTCAGCTCGGTTATATCCTGACCAACAATCATGAGTTGGTCTTCAGCATAATCACTCATGGTAATTTTGATGATTTTACGCATGCGTTCATCTTTTAATTCTATTGTAAATGCATAAGGGCTTTGTGAATTTACAGCTAAGACTTGCTCTCTAGAGAATGCTTGATATTTACTCTCAAATAGGTTGAAAATGGCCTCACCACACTCTCCTATGATAGCCTTAAACTTGCTACTCGAATAAAATGGGGCCAATGTTTGCCTGTTACATATTGCAACGACAACGTCTAATTTATTTAATAAATCAAATCCCATGGCTATTATTCCGCGACAATTAACGATTTTCGAGCCGCGATCAAGCTAGCTAATGTATTGATGTCGTCGTCTTCAACTTTAAAATTGTTCAAGGTAGCGATAAAAATATTGACCACTTCATTCCATTCAATTTCAGTTATCTTAAATTGACTATGGGCTGATTTGAGTTTTTCATCATCATATTCACCTGGGCCTCCCATCATAGCCGCCAAATATTTGGTTTGGTGTTCGATTAATGCCTCCATACGAATAGGTTCAAAAATATAAGCGACAATATCTGACGCTAAAACTGCATCGTAAAACTCACCCACAAGAGGGTATAAAGTGGCAAAGCCGCCGTATTTTTCAAAATAATTTATTGACGTCATTTAATCTCCATGTCTATTGCTAGAATTTATCCATAACTAGGAAGCCTAATATTTCGCTAACTAAGTGACTACTTGCTCTTTTTTCAATGAATATAACAAGACTAAAACTTGTTATATTTATCTTAACCCGCAGCACGATATTTGATAATACGCTAAGCATAAATAAGACTTAAGACTACCTTGACGTCTGCCTAATACTATAAGAACAGAAAATAAAGCATAAAATTACATGATTTTTGATTAAAAGTCTCTTGCAATAGCAAATAATAGATAAATATTAGAATGGCATAACTGTAAATAAAGTGGCCCGCTGGCAACTTTATTTAACACCATTCTAGCGACATGCTTGTATCACAAACCCGCGGCAAAAAAGGCAGCACTGACAAGCTTTTGTGCATCGCTGATAATTAACTGTAAATGCGCATCATCAATAAAACTTTCTGCGTATATTTTATAAATATCTTCAGTACCTGACGGGCGAGCCGCAAACCAACCATTTTCAGTACACACTTTAATACCACCAATAGCGGCATTGTTACCGGGCGCATGTGACAATATTTGGCTGATTTTCTCACCCGCTAACACATCAGTAGTAATAGCATCCGCGGTTAGTGCCGTCAGTACCTGCTTTTGTTGCAAGTTAGCGACCGCCTCAACACGGCCATAACATGGCTCGCCTAATTGCTTAGCTAATGCTTGATATAATTGATAAGGGTCTTTACCGGTAACAGCAAGCATTTCAGCCGCGAGTAAGGCCATCACAAAACCATCTTTGTCTGTGGTCCAACAGCTGCCGTCACGGGCGATAAATGTCGCACCGGCGCTTTCTTCACCGCCAAAGGCATAGCTTGCATCATGTAACCCATCAACAAACCATTTAAAACCAACAGGTACTTCTGAAAGAGGACGGTCAATAAGCTTGGCAACACGGTCAATTAGCGAACTAGAGACCAGTGTTTTACCTATTTTACAGGTTTTAGGCCAGTTTCGATGAGTCATTAAATAGTGAATAGACACCGCTAAGTAATGATTGGGGTTCATCAAACCACCCGTTTTAGTCACAATACCGTGACGGTCAAAATCAGGATCGTTGCCGACGGCAATATCAAACTTGTCTTTCAAAGCAATTAAGCCTGCCATGGCATAAGGTGATGAACAATCCATGCGAATTTTGCCATCTTTATCTAAGGGCATAAAAGCAAAACTGGCATCAACCACTGGATTGACTACCTCTAATTTTAAACCATATTTTTTAGCGATTACCGGCCAATAATGAATACCTGAGCCACCTAAAGGGTCAACGCCAATATGTATACCTGCTTTTGCAATGGCTTCCATATCAACTACTTGGCTTAATTGCTCAACATAAAAAGTGATAAAGTCTTCACGCGTCAGTAATGCAGACTTTAGTGCTTGGGTATAATCAAGGCGTTTAACATCAAGCAGTTTATTCGCAATTATTTCGTTCGCACGCTGTTCAATAACTTGGGTTATTTCACCTTCAGCTGGACCACCATGAGGAGGATTATATTTAATGCCGCCATCGCTGGGTGGATTATGCGAAGGCGTGATGATCAAACCATCAGCTTGGCTTGACTGGGTTTTATTATGGACAATAATCAAGCGTGAAATAACCGGCGTTGGCGTAAAGCCATCATCGTCTTGAATAACAACAGGGATATTATTGGCGATCAATACTGAAATAGCAGAAGCAAAGGCCGGTTCAGATAACGCATGGGTATCTTTACCTAAATAAAGTGGCCCATTAAAGCCTTGCGCTAAACGATATTCAGCTACTGCCTGACAAATAGCTTCAATATGCTGCTGATTAAAGCTTAATTTACTGGCGTTACCACGATGCCCAGAAGTACCAAAAGTCACTTTTTGCTCGGCAATGTCAACATTAGGTGTTTGTAAAAAATAGTCGCTAACTAAACGACCAAGGTTAATTCTATCTATCGGTCTTGCCAGTTTGCCTGCATGTTGATGAATGGTCATTTAATCTCCTTATCCCTTGTAAAAATTTAAGCTATGTACGTTACTTGATCACCAATTAATATAACCATGACAACTAAAGTAAATCGCGAATGTCTTCTACATCTTGCTCGTTATAGCCTAATGCTCGACTGACTTCGGTCAACATCATTTTTTTACGGGTAGTGTTTGAGTTTGTAATCACCCAAAATGGGCTTTCTGGGATCTGACGAGGCTTAGTACTGCTGCCACTAGCCACTAATTCTGCTTCACTGGCCGCAAAATATAAACGGTCACGACCTCTGATCTGACAAGCTACTGAAAAACGCTGGCCGTGCACCCGGTGTAATGCCGCTAATACTAGTAAAAATCGACCTACAGCGCCACGCTGCATAGCCAACTCTTCTCTATTGATGTAATGAAATACTGAGCCATTAACATCAACCTTTGCATCAGCTACTGGCTCTTCAACAACTTCTTCTACAATTTGTTCAACAAGTTCTACTTTAACGGCAGCTACAACCTCAGCATTATTTTGGCTGGGTAAGTTAATTAGACGACGTAATATCGACGATGCACTTTCGCCAATAAACTGGGTATTTGAGGCAATGTGTTGATAAAGTTCTTCATCTATTTCGATGTTTTTCATTGATGACCCTAGGAAAATTATGGTAGATCGCGCCAAGATTATACTTGCGTTAATAATAAGTCTCTATAGTGGATTAACAAATGATGGAAATATTTTTCAAAAAGTCAGTGGGTAAGCTATTAAAATTAAATATTAGCCACCACAATCAGCGCGCTAAAATCTATATAGCACTTGATTTTAATAAAATTTAATTTGGATTTTATTAGCTCAAAATGTCAAAATAAGTACAATTTTATTCCTTAAGTAACACGATAAGAGAGCCCAATGGCAAAGCTTTTAAACTATCAACAATCTGGCAGCGGTAAAAACATTATCCTTATCCATGGTTTATTTGGCCGCTTAGAAAACCTCAATATGGTGGCAAAAGCCTTAGCGGAAAATTATCGAGTCACCAGTGTTGATGTCCGTAACCATGGCGACTCATTTCACGATAGTGTGATGAACTACTCAACCATGGCACAAGACATTATTGATATTATGCAGCACCTAGCCATCAATAGTGCCGTAGTCTTGGGCCATTCTATGGGCGGAAAAATAGCCATGGAATTAGCCCTTACTGCGCCAGCGCTAGTTGAAAAGTTAATTGTTGCCGATATAGCCCCGGCTGAATACCCACCGCACCATAAGCAAATAATTGCTGGCTTAAGGTCACTTGACTTTACCATGATAAAACAACGTAAAGACGCGGATAAACAGCTCAGCCAATATGTTGACAATCTAAGCGTGCGACAATTTTTATTGCGTAATTTAAGCAGCGAAAATGGCCAGTTTTCTTTTAAATGTAACCTTGAAAACATAGCAAAAAATTATCCACAAATAATGACCGCTTATCAAGGCAGCAATAGCTATCAAGGGCCTACCCTGTTTATCAAAGGGGCTAATTCTAACTACATATTACCCGAACACCGCACAGTAATATTACGCTTATTCCCACAGAGTCGTGCCCGTATTATTCAAGGGGCTGGACATTGGTTACATGCTGAAAAAACGCTTGCCTTTAATCGCAGCGTTGAAGGATTTTTAACAAATTAATTGATCTAGCGCTAATACCAAACAGTATAACTTTGTATAATGAGCGTGATGAAATTATTTTATACTCATAGGCGACAAAATAGCAAAATAATGCGGGCAAAGTGGTTACTCAGGTAACAAAAATAATGTCTTTAAAAGCCGCAATATGCTATAGTGCGCCGTGAAAATTTTAGGGTTAAATATGTTAGCAGAACACTTCGAATTAATTGAAACCATTGGGCTAAATTTATTTTTTGCTTTTATCTTTATTTTCATTGGCTTATCAATGCATGATGTGATGAAAAAAAACGATGTACCTAAGATGGGAAAGATAGTTGTTTATTTTGTATTATTTTTAGGGTGTGCTGGATTTATCGCAAAAGGCATCATTCAGTTTATTTGGGAAAGCCAAGGCGTTGGATAAGTAAGTAATAAAATGGCAAAAGAAGTAGCAGATTTAACAACCATTGACTTATTTAGCGATGAAAAGCGACCGGGGCGACCAAAAACGAACCCCCATTCACGCAGCGTGCAAATAAAAATAAACAAACGCAATCAGGTAAAGCGCGATAAGAACAATGGCTTAAAGCGAATAGAGTTTAAATTACATCAAGATGTATATGAACGTTTAGACGCTTTAGCAAATGATAAAGGTGTTAGTCGAAGTGAATTAATAGAAGCCCTATTAGTTCATTCGCTTGATACCAACGATATTAAAATTTAGTTAGCTATAAAAAGGTTAAATTAATGGCAATTGTAGGTTTATTTTTCGGAAGTGACACAGGCAACACCGAAGCCATAGGCAAAATGATCCAAAAGAAATTGGGTAAAAGCCTTGTCGATGTTAGAGATATCGCCAAAAGTACCAAAGAAGAAATCGCTGAGTTCGATTTAATAATTTTAGGTATTCCTACTTGGTATTATGGCGAAAACCAATGTGATTGGGATGACTTTTTACCTGAATTAGAAGAAATTGATTTTACCGACAAACTCGTAGCTATTTTCGGTTTAGGCGATCAAGAAGATTACTCTGAGTACTTCTGTGATGCGATGGAACCATTGCGTGATATCGTGGAATCAAAGGGCGCTATTATTGTTGGTAACTGGCCAACCAAGGGTTATGAATTTGAAGCCTCTAAAGGCTTAGTTGACGAAAACACCTTTATCGGTTTATGTATTGATGAAGACCGTCAACCTGAACTAACCGCCGAGCGCGTCGATACTTGGGTTAAACAAATTTACGATGAACTATGTTTAGCTGAGTTAGCAGACTAACGCTTTACACAGTAAACTACATTGTATTGAAAGAGCCAGCGGTTAGCTGGCTTTTTTGTTGCTATTATAGCTAACACTACAGATCATGTTATACGCTTGCAGCCGGCCATACCTTTCAAGGTATATACACCTATAAATTGTCATTTCATTTATGGCATCGACTTAGTAGCTCAAGCTTGTTTTAGACAATATTTTGTACGACTATATAAATGTAAGTTGTAAACATATAGATTAATTTTTAATCCTTCATTTAAAAACACCCTAGCACAGAAAAATCCAGCCATAGTAGCACTTAAGAGAAAGGCAATGGCGATTGACTATAGTCCAAGACACTTGATAGTTAGCACTTATCACTTAGTAATGCTGCTCCCAATTAAGCTTATAATAATTTGATTTTAATAATTAAACTTAATTAATATCGTGAATTTTGCTATCATGATTTCCTGATGGTTTAGTACTACTCTTTCTAATGAAAATATTTATTTTAAAATCAATTTTGTTGTTTTTTTTAGTGCTTCCTCAACTGAAGGCATTTCAACCACCATCGGCCATTGCAAATATCACCTTTTATACTGAGAATTATCCGCCAGCCAATTATTTAATCAATGATGAACTCAAAGGCATTTCAGTAGATACCTTAAAAGCTATCTGGAAAAATTTAGACATACCTGAACAAAAAGTGCTGTTAGTGCCATGGGCACGTGGCTATAAATTTACTTTAGATAAAAGTAATACCGCTTTATTTACTATGTCTAAAACTCAACCACGTGAAAAACTGTTTAAATGGGTTGGGCCTTTTTTTCATTCTACTCATGTCTTAATTGCCAAAAAATCAAAAAACTTTAATTTTTCCAACTTACAGCAAGTGTTTAATCATACGGTTGCAGCAGTAAAGGATGATATTTCAGGCATTTCGCTGCATAAAATGGGGTTTCCTGCGTCTAATCTCGCAGAAATTTCGCAACTAGAACAAGCCTTTTTGTTGATGCAATCAGATCGTGTAGACATGATGGTTACCTCTATCCATGCTTTTGAGCATTTAGCGAAAAAAAACAACTTAAATACTAATGCCTATAAACAGGTTTGGCAGGTTAACAAAACCGGTAATTACTTGGTATTTAATATCAATACACCCGATCACATAATACAAAGCTACCAGCGAGCCTTTGATAATATTGCTAAGCAGCGATTAACGATTAAACAACAATATGAATTGTCTCCAGCTGAGTACTAATCCGCACGTTTTTTAGCTATAAAAGGACTTTAGTGATAATGATTTTTTTTAGCTACTAATTTTCATGGTTAAAAGTGACTTGGCTAGTCACCTCTAAAAAGCCTTACCTGATCAGATATAAGATAAGTATTTCAGCAATCGACTCACCTTGATTCAAGCTCGATTTATCCTTGTTACCGACTAGCAGTGTTGTAGGATAAGAATGCTGTCCTCTGTCCTCTATTAAAAATTAATTGTTAAGCTAAATAAGTCGCGAAAAAGAAATATAATGTCGTCGCAACACTTATCACAATAACAACACCTCTGACCTGCTTTTGTGGTAGTTGGCGTGATATATTCGCCGCCATATAGCCTCCTACTAACGTGCCACATAACAAAACAGTGCCTTCATACCAGACAATAACGTCATTATAAATAAACAGGACGATGGCAATTAATGACACTGCCGCTGACACTAATAATTTCAATCCATTCATTGCATTGATGTTGGTATGGCCCGCTAATGCTAAATAGCTGAGTATAATGATACCCAATCCCGCGTTAAAAAAACCGCCATAAATAGACACCCCCAAGAGTAGTATTAACAGTAAGACCCCACCGATAGCCGATGCGTGTTGGTGCTTAGTCGCTATTTTTTTAAATCCTGCATTAAGCTGACCACCAAAAATAAACAGTACAGTGGCAAATAATAACAACCAAGGAATAGCGACTCGAAATACCACTTCTGATGTTTGCAGCAATAGCCAAGCACCAGAAATACCCCCCATTAAACTGATAACGATGATGAGCCAGAGTTCATCTTTATGCGCAGCAAGTTCTTTTCGAAGGGCATAAGTACCGCTCATATAACCAGCGCACGACGCAAAAGTATTGGTCGCATTAGCCATAATAGGAGGAATACCAACAAAGATAAGCGCGGGAAAAGTAATAAAACTTCCACCGCCGGCAATTGAGTTAACAACACCACCAAAAAAACCGGCAAAGAACAAAAATATGAGTTCAAATGACATTATGAATAATAAGCCTATAAAGATGAAAGTGGGTTAAACGGTAGCATATTTTATTTCAGCCCTGCAGATACTGGCCAGTAAAATGCTTGTGTGATGCTTATGTGATGTTCAATCGTAACCTGATTCCATCCATTTGAATATTATATATAATGACTTTTTGACCAATGTTTGGATGCAGTTTCATCGCTGAATAATCGACATTAATCGACAAAAGAGACAAAGCAATACAGTTTAGCGGTATCATTTACAGCGTCCAACACTGATGTAGGGGAACAATATAGTTTATTACTAGACAATAAACTTCTTTATTAAAGCTCATATATTTCTTTGGGGTAATTTCATTGGATTTTCTTAACAATATTTTAATGATCACTTTGTGCGCTTAGGAGACCTTAGCCTCAAAATTTTTGCCCTATATTTTCTAATGAATTTTTTCATGGCGTATTACTGAGAAGTCTTAGTAATAATCATAAAACAACCTTATGTTATTCTAATTTATTGATATTTAAGATAATAATATTTATTTTAATGTTAGATATTACTGAGAAGTCTCAGTAATATCCACTTTCTAACAAAAATACAAAATTTGTATTTCCTAAAGCTCTGAAATTATGGGATATTAATTTCAATTAAATAATATTTATGGGACGGACATTACTGAGAAGTCTCCATAATAAGCGTTATATGTTTTCAAAGGATTTGAATTATGAGTCGTAATCAAAAAGTTGCTTTCTGGGCTTTATTTGTTGGTTTTTGTTTAACTGACACAATAAGTATTTATCCCTAAGGTGCATTCGATAACATCACTATTGTGGGTGCAATTATTCTAACTATCTTTTACTTAACGGTAGCATTTTTTATTCATTTATTTGTAAAATCAAACCCTAAAGAAATAGATAAATTATTCACCAAATAGTTAACATATAACAAGAATTTCAAGAGGGACAAAATAAAGTTGGCTGTTTTGTTCACTCCGTTCACCTATTTTAGCCAACTCTATTTTGCCCCTTAAATGGGCGTTAACTTGCTACGGCAATTCAAAGTAAAGGTGTATTCCATGGAAGAAATATTTAATTTGATTTTTGAAAGAAATAAAGTCGTATATGTATTCTTAACGTTCTTTAGTACTTTAGGAGTAAGTTATTTTTCTGCTTTTATATTTGGTGCTAATACATATGAAATTATTAGCCATATTAGTTTTTCAATTCTTGTGACTTTAGTTTCAGCTTTATTCACAGCAAATAAACTAGCTGATGCCAAAGTTAAAAAAGCAAGTACACAAGACATTACAAAGGACTAAAAACAGCTGGCCGTGCTCGTGCCTCGCTGTTTTGGCCAACAATTTTTAGCCTCTGAATGTGGCGTTGGTGTTTACAACGTGTATTAGTTAACTCAAAGGATGAGGATTCAAAAATGAAATTTAGTCGCAAGCTCAATCGAGTAAACCTTGTAGCTATAACTTTATGCTTAACGACTTCACTTGGTATGTCTTATCAAGTTTGGAGTTCATCCCCTTTTATTGGTCTTATGTTAGCTGTTATAACTGTGGGTGTTTATATCATGCTTGTTTCAGGCAACTGGATCACAAAAAACACATAATAAACAAGAATTTCAAGAGGGACAAAATACAGTTGGCTTTTTGTTCACTCCGCTCACTTATTTTAGCCAACTGCATTTTTCCCCTTAAATGGGCGTTGGCATGCTTGTCGATAGCGGCATTTAAAAAGGAGTTTATATGTTTAAAAAAGTACTACTAATTTCATCATTTGTTGGTCTTGTCTTTGCCAACCCTTCAATCGCGACAGAGGACACCATTCCAGATAACGTTTTTATTAATCTAATGGAGTGCATGGAAAATGCTCCATTAGATCAAGAGAACTATAAAGGTGTCAGTTATAAACAAATCGTCTTAAATAGCGTTTTAGAAAACCTAACTAAACAGAAGTTACCCTCAGTGAGTGGGTTAGAAGTCGATTATTCCAAAGTGTACGAATTGGTTGTTAAGCATTGTCCTAAAGAGTTGGAAATCGTTAAAAAGTTTGCGGGCTAAAAGCAAGCTAAGAAAATAAACAGGGACAAAATACAGTTGGCTTTTTGTTCACTACGTTCACTTATTTTAGCCAACAATATTTAGCCCGTTATTTGGGCGTTAGCGATACAAAAACTAATCCAAGCTCTACCCTAGGTAGTTAAAGCTAATGTCAGCAATGTGGCATTTAGCGACATTTCAGTGATACTATTTAAGAAATTAATTTGTAAATAAAAACGCTACACATGTGCTACAAATAAAGAATAAAGCATAGGATTTATTTTCTTAAGCCTTTGATTTTATGTGTTTTATAATTTTATCTGCAAGTCATCAAGAGGGCGTTAGCCGTATAGTTGTAACCTCAAGCTTTTGTGATACTATAGTGATACATTATTTGAGTTCTAAATAGGATTTATCATGAGAGTTGAACTTGTTACGACACTTAAGCGTCAAGCGACCAAAATTTTAGCTGATCTCCACATATCTAAAGAACCAGTGTTAATTACTGAGCATGGCCAACCATCAGCTTATTTAGTTGATGTTGAAGATTATGAATTTATGCAACAACGAATGGCAATTCTTGAGGGTGTTGCACGTGGTGAGCAAGCAATTAAAAGCGGTAATACATTCTCGAATCAAGAAGCAAAAGAGAAAATGGGCAAATGGCTGAAATAATTTGGACATCTCCAGCTCTTGATAATTTAAACGATATTGCTGAGTATATTGCTTTAAGTAATATTGATGCGGCTAAAAAATTGACTCACAAAATATTTGATAAAATATCTAGACTAGAAGATCATCCTGAATCAGGTAAAAGGCCACTTGAATTAAGCAACTTAAATTACCGTGAAGTTAATGTTAATCCTTGTCGTATTTTCTATAAAGTGGATAGTGACAAAGTTTATATTTTACATGTCATGCGTCATGAGCGAGATCTTCGTAGATTTCTTCTACAGAGCTAAATACGGCTAACATCCATTCAAACAGGACAAAAAACAGTTGATTTTGCTCCTTCGTCGCTAAATTAACCAACTATTTTTAGCCTGTTATTAGGGCGTTGAGGCTGTAGAATAACTAACTCAGCCAAAATCACTAAATTTTTGTGTTCCTGTATCACACTGTAGACGATTTATTCGATATAGGTAATGCATTTGCTCCCCCAATTTTTGAGGGGAATTCATAATAAACGAGTTATTCTACAAGCTCGTTATATGCCCGTAATAGCAAAGTCGATCGCTGCAATAATCTCATCTCTTAATGACTCAATTGATCCAACAGGATCTTTGAGTAATTTGGATGGCATCGAAGCAATCTGAGGAGTGAGTAAAACATATTGTTCATCTTCATACTTAATCAATGGAGTTAAGCCATCCATTTGCTCATTTCTAAAATGGTTGAATTTTCCTAAAGGAATCACAATTCTTGTTGTAATATCGCTAATTAAGGCATTCTGAATATCAATAATATACGGGTATGCTTCACGGCTTTTTTTACTTGGGTTTATATATACATCAAATTGCGACATTAAAACTCTTTAAATTCATCACCAAAACATCCATTATCATCGACAAAGTCATTGTAGGCTTGTATGGCATTTTTATTTTCTTTTACCCACTTTTTAGCTTCAATACTTTTCAATTTATCTTTTAATGCTTGCTCCAAAGTCGCAGATAAATTAATGTTAAGTGCTCTTGTTCTTTTTAGTAAGTCACTATTTAAACTAAGATTTGTTGCTTTTTTTGGGGCGTCAAAATCGTATAATGCTTGCATAATATGTCTCCAAGTAATCATTGCATTAATTATGCGCACTCTAATGCGTATTGTAAAGGGCATATAACAAGCAAATCAACTAGGACTTAAAATAGTTTTTCGTTCCTCTAAATTTTTGTGTTCCTGTATCGCGCTGTAGACAATTTATTTGATATAGGTAATGCATTTGGCACCCCGATCTTTTTGGGAAATTCATAATAAACGAGTTATTCTACGAGCTCGTTAGCACTACTGGAGATTGTCACTTGAACCTGAGTAAAATATTCATAATTTTATTATCTGCATTTTCTTTAAATGTTATCGCTTCAACTCAAGATGAAATTAACCACCTTTTAAGTTTCGTAGCCTCTACTGATTGCAAGTATGAGCGTAATGGTACGATGCATAATGGTAAGGACGCTGTAGAACATATAAACAAAAAATATGAATACTATTCTGACAATATCGAATCAACAGAAGATTTTATAAAATATTCTGCAACTAAAAGTAAAATGTCTGGTAAGTATTATAAAATTCACTGTAGTAATAATGCTCCAGTAAAAAGTCAAGATTGGTTGTTAAACGAATTAAAGGTTTATAGGCAAGCACAAAAGTAGGGCTATAAGTCATTTAAAAGGACAAAAAACAGTTGGCTTTTGCTCCTGCGTCGCTTATTTTAACCAACTATTTTTTGCCTGTTAATTAGGCGTTGGTAGTACAAGGAAGTATCAGTATGTTTCGTAATATTATAAGCAGTGTAATTGCCACAACAGGCGTTTTCTTATATGACTTTCTAATTCATAGCGAACAAGCTATTGATTGGTATAAGCCTATATTCGTTTTTTGTTTTACATTAGTATTGTCTAGTTATTTTGGTTCCAATAAAACTAAAATAGACGTGTAATGCACTGCTATAAGGCGCCTAAACGGATAAGAAAACAGTTGGCTGTTTCACTCGATCACAATTTTAGCCAACAATTTTTGCCGCTTAACCTGGCGTTGAGGCTGTAGAATAACTAATTCAGCCAAAATCTCTAAATTTTTGTGTTCCTGTATCGCGCTGTAGACAATTTATTTGATATAGGTAATGCATTTGGTACCCCGATCTTTTTGGGAAATTCATAATAAACGAGTTATTCTACGAGCTCGTTAGCGATACAAAACCTAATCCAAAGTATTGATTGTCTTTAAAAGCTAATGTCTTCTTTGTGGCAAGCCTGTGTGAAAACTATTTCGAACTTGCGTAATTGGATATTATCAACGTAAAAAGGCTCTGTAGATTAAATTCTGTAGTACGTTTGAGGTAAAACCACCTGCTAATTCACGTAGCGTCGCATAAAAAATTTACTCTGAGAGTTTTCACACAGCCGTTGGCATTAGTGAGCCTTAGATAAATATTTCAACCATCATTAATATTCTGATGCCAAGTTCTATGTGGCAATTGTTAGCTTTGCTGCTCTGTGGTCAATGGTCATTATTAGTGAGCTCCTTCATTTGCAGTAAAGAACTATATTGCTCGGCTATTGGCACAGAGTATTAACTAACGGGGTTGGTCAATAACTTTATTTATATTGCCTATGAAGTAGTTGCTATTCAATATAGCTTTAGCAAAGGTAGAGTAAACAACTTCATTGTTCTCCTACAACTGACGGATTAATTTGATCTATTTCAAAGATGCCCCCCCTCTTGGAAAAATTAATCATATCCCTAGAATTATTACCACCATGTATACTTGGTTCATTGCGCTGCAAATTTTAGCAGCAAGTATATTTTATATACATTATATCTGGATTATTCCCTTGTGCCTTTTATGGCCACTTCTTGTCCTAACAGTAACCAAACTGTCTGCAAATGGACGAAAACAGGATGAGATAAACTTTATTTCTTCATTATTTTAATGACAGTACAAGCGTGACTTTTTTTGACTAAGTTAACTTGATGCTTATCGCCATTTAATTTTTTTATGATTGCTTGTTCTGTGCCAGTTCGCCAAAAAAACACGGTCAGATATGAGCTGTTTTTTCGTTCAACAATAGCTCGGTTTTCCTTCAAACTAGCTCGCGTTAAGGTTAAAGCTCAATCGCATTGATTCCTAACGGTATTGACTCTTAACAGTAATGACTTACAAGGTTAATAACGTCTAACGCTATTAACTTCTAACAGGCCAACTGTCGAGCTGACGATTAGTTTTTACGCCCCTCACACACTCACAAGGTGAACCAGTGGCTAAAAAGCGTTCATCATAAAACACTTACTCACCTTGGCCTTAAGGCATTATGGCCTAAATACGCTCTTTAATGAGTTAACTGATATCTCAATATATCGACAATTTTTCGCTTACAACAATTTAGTCTGCAATTACTCTATAAAGCTTACCTATAACAGCGTAGGATGAGGTAACTTTAGATATAAATTAGGGCTGCACTTAACGTGCACTAACATAAAAAATTATGCAACTAACAGCAAAAGCATCACTGACTAACGCGTTACTTATTTCTATTTGCACACCGAATTTTAAAGGTGATGAAGCAACCGAGTCACTTGCAGAGCTTGCCCGTTTAGTCACTACCTTAGGCTTTAAAGTAGTCGGCACACAATCGCAAAAGCTGAGTTCTACCCAAAAAGTTAATGTACTCGGTTTAGGAAAACTAGCTGAAATAGCGCAACTCACCGGTAACAAGGGTGTGGTTGAAGGCTTAGAAGAGGATGAAGACTTAGAAGAAGCGGAATTTATCCTTAACCCTGTAAATGTTCCGTCGGATAACCTGCCGTTTGCCTGCGCTGATGTGGTGGTATTTGATTGTGATTTAAGCCCATCTCAGCTGCGTAATGTCGAGAATCAGTTAGGCGTAGAGGTGTTTGACCGTACCGGCATTATTATTGAAATATTTAGTCGCCATGCTCGGACCAAAACAGCAAAATTACAAGTTGAAATTGCTCGACTTAATTATGTTGCACCGCGCCTTCGTGAAACATCAACGGGTGATAAAGAACGTCAAATGGGTAAAGGCGCTGGCGAAACCACCCTAGAGCTAAACCGCCGTGCAGTTCGCGACCAATTAGCCGAACTCAAGCGTGAGTTAGTCAGTGTTCAAGACGAAATGAAAGGCCGACGTAGCCAACGTTCTGAGCTTTTTTGTGTCGCTTTAGTGGGTTATACCAACGCCGGCAAGTCATCGATGATGCGAGCCATTACCGGTAGTGATGTTGAAGGTGAAAACAAACTTTTTGCTACCCTTGACACTACAGTTCGTGCCTTATATCCCATCACTCAACCACGAATATTAGTGTCAGATACTGTCGGTTTTATTAAAAAATTACCACACGATTTAGTCGCCTCATTTCATTCCACTTTAGCAGAAGCTCATGATGCATCATTATTACTCTATGTGGTTGATGCTGCCGATCCTTCATTTCGTGCACAACTCGATGTTGTGCATGACGTATTAGAAGAAGTGGGTGTTGAAGACAGTAAGAAATTACTGGTACTCAACAAATCAGACCAACTGAGCCTTGAGCAACAACAAGCGCTGATGGAAGAGTTCCCTGATGCTATGATGACTTCAACCCGTAATCCTGCTGATATCAGTAAATTGCATAAATATATTGTTGGCGTTGCACAGGACGAGATGATTGAAGACGAAGTTATTATCCCCTATACCGCTAAAGGTATCATAGGTGAAATTCGTGCTAATATGAGTGTTATTAAAGAAGAATATGAGTACAGCCATATTAAACTTACCGTACGTTCAAATGCGATTGATTTAGAAAGATTAAAAAAGAGCATGCTAGGTTTATCAACTGATGACTCATAAAGCATAAGTCTTCAGTCTAAGTCATAAATGCTAGTGCATCAACGGCACAGTAGTTAACGCTTCTCACGGGAACACATTAAGCCATGTGTTCCCGTTTTTTATCTCATAATCAAAATAAAGCTCACGCCTTACTTTACCTTAGCCGACTTATCAGCATAAATCATTAAAATTTCAACCCTAAGTATTAGCCACTTTACAGCCGTTATTACGCTGATTTTTTTCTGCGAATATAGAGTTTTCTATTGAGCTTAGCGACAATTTCGCCTTGCGCATCTTTTACATACACCGGAATTTCAGGCAGGTATTTCTCGCCTTGCGCGGTCTGGGTCAAAATATCGGCAATCAAAGCATCGGTAATGAAAAATTCTGCGGTTACTGTGCCCTTGCCGGGTTTAATATAGTCGATGTCTGCTGACTTATCCCAAACGATATAATCTTTTCCCAATCGCGCCATTACCAATAACATGCAGAAGGGATCTGTCATTGCATATAACGAACCACCAAAATGTACACCAACCGCATTTTGGTTAAACATGTTTAATTTTAAACGCACTTTGGCTTGACGAAAATCCTCAGAAACATCTACAACACGAATGCCGGTAAATAGAAATGGTGGCCAGATATTTAGTAATAATTTCATTTGCCAAGCTTTTTTAAACATAGGTTTTCCTCAAAAGTGGTATAAAAACGTGAGTACTGATATCAAGGCTAAGGTTTATAACATCACACTCATCAGACCAGAAAAGTATTATGACGTTTTAAGCCAATAAAACCAACAAAACAGACAATCATTTACAACTAGCCCTTTCAACCAAGCTCATAACCCCCTATAATTTTCCCTATATTTAAAGCAGATGTAGAGACCAAAATTAATGCCTGAACAAAATGAAGAACTAAAAAGAGCTGGACTAAAAATTACTCTGCCGCGCATTAAAATTTTGGCCATTTTACAAAACCCCAATAACCAACACATCAGTGCTGAAGACGTATACAAACTTTTGCTTGAGCAAAATGAAGAAATTGGTTTGGCGACAGTATATCGCGTATTAAACCAATTTGATGATGCAGGTATTGTCACTCGTCATCATTTTGAAGGTGGTAAATCAGTATTTGAACTAAGTCATAAGAAACACCATGATCACTTAGTGTGCTTGAATTGCGGTAAAGTGATTGAATTTGAAGACGATGTAATCGAACAGCGCCAAGAAGACGTGGCAAAATTTCATAAAGTAAAATTGACCAATCACAGTTTATACTTGTATGGCGAATGTGAAGATGAAGTAGCGTGCGAGAAATATCGTAAAGCGCAGTCTTAAAGCGCAGACAAAATAACAAATAAAATGCCCTAGTGATTAAGTTAACTAGGGCTTTTTATTTTCAAGAAAAGCGGTATATATAATAATAACTCAATTTATCGATCACTTAGTGAGAATACACTGTCGTTAAACCGCTACTACCTAAGCTAACATCCAGCTAACGTAGCGCAGCTAAACGCTAATCAAACTCACCAACGCTCAATACTCCATTGCACCGCCATCAAGGCAATGAATAAAGAACCTATCGGCATCACACCTTTGCTATAGAGTTTGCTCTTGCGCAATAAAATTAATACCGGTAATAAAATAGCTAATATAGCTAACTGACCGATTTCAACGCCAAGATTAAAGGCTAATATACTCAGCAATTGTTGATCAGCAGGTAAACCTAACTCGCTTAATACGCCAGCAAATCCCATACCGTGTAACAAACCAAAAGCAAAGGTTAACCAAGCTAAACGTAGTACTAGAGGCCAAATATTATTCAGGGCAGCAAATAAAACGGATAAAGCAATGCCAAGCTCCACCCAACGACTACTTGGGTTTAACCAGCCTAAAGCGGTTGCGGTTAATGTCAGCGAATGGGCTAAAGTAAATGCGCTAATAATCCATACTGTATTAGTCAAAATAACGTTAACACTGGTAATAGCTTGCCACTGCTTGTTTTTACGTTCTAGTACCGCCGGCAACAATAGTGCTAACAAGAATAGAATATGATCAATGCCGATCCAAATATGAATAATGCCTTGATAGACAAACTGCTTAAAGGTGGTCTGCCAACTTCCCTCACGTAAATCTATCACTATTTGTCTGGTGTTATCATCCAAAACAAAGCTGTGCATATTGCTGCCATCACCAATGTTTAGCACCATTTCATGGCTACTATCTAAAGCAAATATCGCACTATATTTTATATTTAATGGCCCACTAATAGCACATTGCCCTGAAAAGTCAGTCACAGCAAAGGCTTCGTTAGCATGATCTTGTAATCGCTCTACAAGGTCAAAATGCAGGTTACATGTAAGCTTGTCACGATTTAGTAATAAATTTTCTGCTAAATAACTGGCGATCTCAGCTTGGCGACTTTTTACTTCTCCCCAGGTTAACTCACCGTTAGCATTGAGATCTAAACCCACAGCCAATTCCAAATCAGTTAAACTCAATTGCCATTCGCCATTAATGCGACCCGTGTCATCAATTTCGGCAATAATATAACTGGTGCTCAACTGATGAGCCGCCACAGTATTCGCTAATAAGAACGACAGTCCGATTAAGCCTATTTTTAACCACTGTTGCATATTTGATCTCACTACTGTTATGACTTAATGGGAATAATGTTGATGGCTTATGCCTGCGTTGCGCTTTTAGACGAATTTTGTTTTGCCATTGCGCGGTCAAGTAAACGTTTATCTGGGCCTAATTTAGCTTGTTGCCAGTTAATTTTTGCCCAGTGCAGCGCTTTAATAGCATCAGGTGCAATATCTAAATAATAACGGGCAATGTCGGCGGCATGGGCTGTGTCATTGCGCTGCAAGCGTATTTCAATGCGCTGGCTTAGTCGCTGTTGCCACACTTTTTTGTCTAAATTACTGGTTGAATTACTAGCTGAGCTACTGGCTAAATTTCTAGCTGAATTATCTGCTTGCTCTGCCAAAGCTAAACGCAGTAATAATGCATCATCAAAACTGTCACTGGCCAATACAATTGGCCCTAACTTATCTAATACAATGTGACCTTGTTGTTGCTCCAAATGAATATCAGCCCATAACGCCAAATAACTCACGGGCGCTTGTGCTAAAGGAAAATCTGACAAATGCTGAATTGCCTGCTCTGGTAACTGCTGGCGTTGGGCAAGATCAGCCAAAATTTGTTTAAGCCACACATGCTGTTCACGTGGAATGTTACCCGCCATATTAACCACGCGTTGTAGTTGCTGATAGCTCTGGGCAACTTGTCCTTGTTCAGCATTAACTTCCAGTACACAAGCTGTGCTTAGCAAAAGACTGCCCTGCCCCAACACTTGTAAACAAGCGCGTTTAGCCGCCACTAAATCACCTTGAACCATGTGAATATTGGCTTTCATTAACCAAGCGCCGACATGATCAGGCTGAAGATCAAGTATCTGAGAAAGCAGTTGTTGTGCCTGATCAAACTCATGATAGTGCTGCAATACCGTCGCTGAATAAAATTGTAACTCTAGATCATTAGGCGCCGCTAACAGTAAGGGCTTAAGTAATGCGCTGGTGCGGCCATAATAGCGACTGGCTAAACCTGGTTTACTCGCGTCACTGATCAGTTGCGCAATAAACACTTTTGGTTGTGCTGCGGGTTGAGGCACCGTCCAACTGGCAACGATACTTTGGTCTGATTGGGGTACATAACTTGCTGAATATCCAAGGTGTGCGCTAGTCATAAAAACCAAGGCTAAAAAGTAGCTGGTGTAACGTCGCAAATAAATTAGTATTGGCATATTATTATCCATAAAAGGGCGCCTTCCTTGGCGCAGTCAAGCTCGATGTTACTGTGGAAGCAAGTCGTCGTATGCCGTTGGATCCTCAACATCTTGAGTAAACGCACGACCATTTACGGCCAAAGGTTTATCATTAGATTGCTGATTAAAGGCTGCACGACTCGTGCTGTTAAAAGATACGGTCAGCGCTTCAATAGTAATGTTAACTGTACCAGTAACCGCGGTATTTACGCCGTCAGTTACCGAAAAAGTAAAGCTGTCACTACCGGTTACTTCGTTATTTGGCTGGTAAGTAAATCCACCGTTGCCGCTAACAGTAACCACACCTAACATTGCCTGTTGATCAAGGCTAAAGCTTAAAGCGTCGCCATCTGCGTCAGCTGCACTTAACATATCGGTGATCGGCGTTTCTGTTTGAGTAATCAAATCCACCGTTATGATAGTAGGTGCCGCATTGGCTGGCGCGCTTGGCGCTTGATAACCATCATTACAGCCGGCAAGTACCAGAGTGGTCGCTAAACTTAACGCTATCACCTTAAGTTTAGGTGCTGCGATAATAGGCGATGCTATGTTGCGTTTATTATATTGCATTAAAGTGCTCCTTATTCAGAACCGGGTAACGGCATAGCTAAATATGGGAAGCTAGTACCTGTCATAGATGCATCGCTAGGTGCGCCATCAGTAAAGGCGGCATTACCAACACTAGCATCTTCTGGCATACAAAAGCCTAAGTTGGTCGGCTCACCATTCACTGGAATGTCATGACATAAAGCACCCATGACTACACGAAGTGCAATATCAACTACGTCATCACCTGGACGACGACCGTTTGGAAAACCAGCTAAATCGTTTCCAGCTACGCCGAATGCAGATTGCTCACTAACTGGCTTGGCAGGAATACCGGTATTTAAGCGCAACATTTCAGACCCTGTAACGATTGATTGCTGGTTAACACCTGCAACACCAGTCAAAAATGCCGCGATTAAATCAGTTCGTGGAAAGTTTGTTGGTGCCAGTGTTTCTAACTCAGTGCCCAGTCTAGTGTTTACCGCATCTTTAAACAGAATATTCAGTAGCTCTGGTAATGTTGGGTGTGTGACATAATTGATAAACTGACCATCATTACTGGGATGTGAACTAGAAAACTTGTCTTTATCTGCTAAGCCGATAACCAACTCGTTGACTAACGGTGAACCCAAACGTGAAACCTGAGTCATTGCACCACCGTTCACTTCAGTGCTATCAAAACTCGCATTAGGATTCAAAATTCTTGCTTGCGGCAAACTTGCGCTAGTCCAGCTACCAATAACACCATTACCTTCGCCAATTAAACAAGCTGTTGGTACTTCAATAGCAATACTGGTGACGTTTTTATCAGCTAAATCATCATTCATTGATGACTGAGTAATACCGTCTGGAAAACCTTCTCCATCGCCATTACCACGAACACTGTCACCTTCAACAGGCACAAAGTTGACTAAATCGAATACCTTACCCAAATTAACAGTAAATGCATCTTTACGCTGACCAACGAACACTTTAGCTGGGACGTCACATCCAGGAATAGTTGCTGAGTAAACAAAGCTATCGGCGTAAGTTTTATACTCTGCGGCGCTGCCAAATGATTTAGTACCAATATAATCTAGTGGTTTGCGAAAACTTGTGCCACCTGTGTCCATATTAGTAACATCAACCGTAGTGCCGGTGCGCATCGGGCCTGAAGTCATTTTAACCGTGTATTTTTCAGAAAAATTTGCTGCCCCCTGATTATCCGCCGTGATCTTACCCACATTCTTAAGCGGTACACCAACAGATATTTGTTCACCTTCTGGACCTACCATCAAGGCAATACCCGCATTGTCATTGCCTAGCATCTGACTAAAATTAAAACTAAAAGTAATATCTTCAACGGCATCGCCATCGCTGTCGATATGTATGTCATAAGTCGCAGCAGGATCCATTGCGAAATAGTTAGGTCCACCATAGGCATCTTGTAAAGGAATATAATTCGCAATTAGGGTGACGTAATCGCCACGTCCTGCTTCGTAACTATTGAAGGAATAAAAATCTGTTGAATCTATTGTCGGCATGCGCGTTACATTAGGTGCTTCACGATGACTTGATGCTGTAACCGCTTGAGACAAGGTTGCACTCATAATTATCGAGGCAATAAGGGTTAATTTATATTTTTTCATGACGTTTCCTTTTTAATTTTATGATTATTAATCGTACTTTTTTTAGACTTCATATAATTAAACGTTTGAAATTAAGTATTGGATGCAAAAAAGTCATTTTTTTTAAATTAATTATTTTTCCAAGTGATTAATCAGCTTAAACACGCTAGATTAATCATCTTAAATACGCTAATAGGTCATATTTACCTACCCTATTAAAAGCGTGTCATAGCTTATATAGCGCTCTTATTTACCGCAGCATCACTATAGTTTTATACTTTTATACTTTTGTGCTGTTTTATTTATTATGTTGTTCATCCAACCTATACATATTAATTAACACAAGCTGATTTAAAGCTAGCTCTCAATGACACTATATACATTTGTGCTTTTATGATTAGGTGAGCTTTCAACTTATGCGGCTTACACAACTTGTACCAGCTAGTTAAACTTATGCTGTAATCCCGCTCAATATTTTTAATTTTTGACAATTTATACAGCACACTAATAACAGACTGCCAATGGGTAGATTTAATTCAGGGTAATAACAAAAAATTAAAAAAAAAGCGAAACTTGCGTTTCGCTTATCATCTTATTTAGCACAAATCATGCGCTAGGTGTAAAACTCATTAGCGCTGATTAATAAACTAAAGCGTAACCAATTTAGAGGTATATAGCACGGTAGTAGGTGAACCATTAGGCGAGCCACCTAGCGGCTCTAAACTCACCGCCAAAGCAGCAATTTCAATTTGATCAAACAACTGAGGTTTACTTAAGGTCAATTTACCCGTTTTAGGTAATAAGCCTAAAGAAATAGGCGCTGTGCCATCTGCTGGTACTATCCATAATTGATAATCCGCATTGGCCTGCGCCACTAAGGTTTTAGTCGCTTGAATATCAATAGTGTCTTTGCCAATTTCTAGTGCCCATAGCAGCTCAGTTTGTTCATTATTGACCAAAGCGAGTTGCTGAGCATCAGGTGCTGATATGGGTTCAACATTGACTAATAATACCGCTAGCACCAAGGCAGCCGCTGACGCTAAACCCGCGATGCTTTGCCAAACCTTTGGCTTGGCCTTGGTTATCGACACAATATTATTTTTTTCTGGTTCAGTAACAAACCCTAGCTGCTGTTCGATGCGCAGCCAAACTGAAGCATCAGGTGTCACGGGTGGAATTTTTTCTCCTAAGCCATTTAGCTGCTGCTCCCAAGTGTGGGTTGCCTCGCTGATCGGTGGATATTGCATCATTAATTTTTGAAAGCGCTGACGAGCAGGTCCGCGCAAGGTACCTAATACGTATTCTGCCGCTAGGGCATTTTTGAGGTTTTCAGATAAATAATTCATGAGGTTAAGCAACTTTGTAAACTCGTAAGACCGCGTCTTATCCAGCTTTTAACAGTACCCAAAGGATTATTTAGGTGTTTAACCACCTCCTGATGGGAGCAGCCATTGAAGTAGGCCAAATAAATAGCCTGACGTTGTTGAAGATCAAGTTTTTGTAAGCATTTGTCTAGTAACAGCTGCTCTATATCATGGTTTTTCTCGGGCGTATCTAGATCAACGCTGTCTGGCTCAATGAATTCATCTTCCTTTCTAATTTTGTTATAGCGCAAAATATCTAGCGCCCGATAACGTACTATGCTGATCATCCAAGTCAACACTGTGCCCTTGCCCACTCGATATTCTGATGCGTTATGCCAAATACGCACATAAGCCTCTTGCAAAGCTTCTTCAGCTAATTCTTTACGAGCTAACATTTTTAAGCTAACCGCATAAAGTTGTTTACTAGTGGTTTGGTAAAGTGCTGAAAACGCCTTTTTATCGCCTTGAGCTATAGCGCCAAGTAAGGCTAGGTGCTGTTCATGTTCCATTATTTATTGCTCTTTTTCTGAAGGAATAATTTACTGACAAGCAAAGATAGTATACTAACTGATGATGATTTACCTACAACTCCATTTAGCCTCAACCGAGAAATTCCTTTTAAAACAAGCTAAAAACTCCCGATTTAAAAATAAATAAACCCGATTAAATAGGGCTATTACATAAGGCTATTATCTGGCTAAATTTATGACAAAACTGTTCAGTATTCACCAACAATTATTGCACGAGTAACTGTTGATATTAAATTGAACATCAGTAAGTCGCTTTAGCAGAGGGCTTGATGGGTAAGTGCTAGGTAGGTAGGTTCATCATAATAAATAGCTTATTAAATCTCACACACTCAACAGTTTTATCGTTACATAGAGCAGTGCTAAGCTGATAAAAATGAAAACGATTGCGGCCAATTTAAATATACTTTTTGCTAGCCAATGTTTCATCCGGGCAAACCAACCTTTGGGCATATCGTCAATATTTGGCGTATTAACTAATAAACCTAATATCGCACTTAATAACAAGCTCCATGTGGCTAATAACAAACTCGGTACACCATAGCTATTTTGCTCAGCAATCGAGCCATTAAGAAATAAAATCACAATAAACACCAGGCAGGCAACAAAGGCAAAATTTAATAATGGCTTGATAATAAACAAACGCTGCGCCAACTTTTTAACTGTCATACTTTATGCCTCTTTAACTTAGTTTTAATGTCACTTTAATAAAATTTCACTTAACTTTCTTGTCACCTTCATATCACGTTCATGCCACATTCATATTAGATTCATGTGATTAACCACACAGTCATAACCTAGTGTGATTATCTCGACAGCTTAACGTTTTTGCCCGCAGACTCAAACCACTAGTTTTATTATTAACCATAATTATCAGCTCTTTTTCTGGACCTAAAGTAGCATTTTACAACTTGGTTTTATAAGCCATGCTGCTAAGCTGAAATGATTTTATTGGCCTCTTAATTGTAAGCTTTGATTTTTGATTTTTGATTTTTTACTATGGAGGAAATTTAACATGACTAAATATTTATCGATGTTTATCATCATTGCCATCAGCTTGTTAAGTGCTAGCAGCCTAGCTAAGCCAACGGCATTAATTGGATTTGGCCTTAATCCTGGTGAGCTAAGCGCCAGTTATTTTCAAGGCGCTAAAGACAATAAAAACCTTATTGTTTTGTTACACGGTTGTGCTCAACAAGGGCAAGTGCTCGCACAGCAAAGTGGCTTAATGGCTTTAGCAGACAAAAAACAATTTTCGCTACTTATTCCACAGCAAAGCCAAGACAATAATATTCAAGGCTGCTTCAATTGGTTTTCTTCACAAGATATAGAGCAAAACCAAGGTGAAAGCCTGTCAATAAAAAACATGATCACGAGCGTTAATGCTGAACATCATTTTAACAAAATTTATATTATAGGATTGTCAGCCGGTGGTGCGATGGCAAGTTCGATGTTAGTTAATTACCCACAGCTATTTACTGCCGGTGCCATTATTGCTGGCATACCCTACCCTTGCGCCCATAATTTAACCACGGCTATTGCCTGCATGCGCAGCGGCCCCTCACAAAACCCTGAGCAATTAACCCAATTAGTGCATCAAATAAATAGCTCAGCAGACCATTGGCCTACGCTGTCAATTTGGACCGGCTCTCAAGACATAATTGTTAACCCAAAAAATTCACAACAACTTGCTATCCATTGGGCCGAGTTAACTCAGTCGTCAAAAAATCCCATTATCTCAAAGCACCTGGGCTATAAAATTAGCCAATGGCAAGGGCAGAACAAGCAAGTGAATGTCGAACTCATTGAGATTGAAAATATGGGCCATGGCATTGCGGTAGCGCCACAGAAAATTGATGGCGGCAGTGAAGCACCGTTTGTCATTAACACCTCTATTAGCACCGTATTGCACTTACTCGAAGCTTGGGAGATATAAATTATTAGCTATTTCGCTAAAACCACGCTATAGCAATAAATAAAATTATATTTAACAGCTTTAATTACAGTCACTTAAAAACGAATACTGACGACATACTACTATAGTACAAATTGTCTTCTGGCAAATTTACTATAAAGTTTTAAGCACACTAATGAAGAAATAAAAACCGCGCAAATTAGCGATTGATTAGATTTAAAACACAGGGAAATATTATGAAGCATTACAACCTAAGGCTAAGTGTTTTGGCCATCACCATTTCAGCCGCACTGACCAGTCAAAGCATCTTGGCCGCAGAAGCGAATGAACAGCTAAACAATGATCCAACATTGGAGCGGATTGAAGTCACCGCTCGAAAATCATTGGAAAGTTTACAATCTGTACCTGTCGCAATCACTTCTATTGGCGCTGAACAATTAGCACAAAATGGCATTAGTGTGATGACAGAAGTTCAACAGTTCTCACCGAATACGACTTTACAGGCCAGTCGTGGTACTAACTCAACCTTAACGGCTTTTATTCGTGGTGTTGGTCAAGATGATCCACTTTGGGGCTATGAACCTGGTGTCGGCATTTATATTGATGATGTTTATATTGCCCGTCCACAGGGAGCCGTATTAGATATTCTTGATGTTGAACGTATTGAAGTATTACGAGGTCCTCAAGGTAGTTTATATGGTAAAAATACCATTGGTGGTGCGATTAAATATGTCACTAAAAAAATGTCTGGCGATGTAGAACTTGATCTTACAGGAACCTTTGGTACTTACGATCGTAAAGATTATAAAGTTGCGGGTAAAATTCCAGTAATAGCTGATAAATTATATGTTGGCTTTGCTTTGGCTGACCTAAAAAGAGGTGGTTATGGGGAGTTTTTACAATCTGCCTTACCGGGTCAAAGCTTAGAGAACTATAATAAAGATATTTTTGCTGGTCGACTTACCATTGAGTTCGAACCGACAGAGGATTTATTCTTACGTTTTAATTACGATAAAACCTCCGACGACTCAAATGCAAAAGGCGGTTATCGTTTACTGCCAAGCATAGTGACTGATGCGCCAGTACCCAATAGTGTTTATGATTCTTACACCAGTATGCCTACGTGGAATAGTGTTGAGTCAGAAGGCTTTAGCCTAACAGCTGAATATATGATCAATGATACTTGGTCGGTTAAATCAATCACCTCAAGCCGTGATAATTATTCAAAAACAAATATTGATTTTGATAATACCGCCGAACGTATTTTCGATGTACCCGCCATTTATGATGATGAACAATTTACGCAAGAATTTCAGCTAAACTATAACTCAGATAATTTAAACTTTGTCTCTGGTCTGTACTACTTTGATGGTGAGTCATGTGGCCAGTTCGATGCTATTTTAGAGAGTTTTGGCAAGTCTTTGGCTTTACCTGGGCTAACTCGAGAAGTAACGGGTTGTAATAACAGTGAAAGCTATGCTGTTTATGCTCAAGGTTCGTACAGTATTACCGATAAATTCTCCATGACCTTAGGTGCGCGTTATACCAAAGAAGAAAAAATAGCTAACGTTAGTAATGGTGTGGTATTTGAAACAGTTTATCCAGAAAGTGGCTGGGTACCCGGTTATGAACGTGGTAATGTTCAATTCCCTGAAGTGCTTAATGATAAAGAAGATTGGTCGCGCTTTACCCCGCGTGTAGGCGCAGAGTATCAATACTCAGACGACATGATGTTTTTTGCCAGTTATTCACAAGGCTTTAAATCAGGCACTTTTAATCCAAGAGCCAGTGGTCCAGAGCCAGCGGTAGATCCAGAAGTGGTAGATTCATTTGAAGTTGGCCTGAAAAGTGAGTGGAATAATAATTTAAGGGTTAATGCGACAGCCTTCTATCTTGATCATAAAGACCGACAATTTGTTACGGTATTACCCACAGCAGACAACAGTGCATTGAGTCAACGTTTAGGTAATATAGGTACCTCGACGGCATCAGGTTTAGAATTAGAAATTGAATATGCCGCCACAGATAATTTAAATATTTTTGCCAGTTTAGGCTTGATTGACTCATCTTTTGACGAAGTAACATCATTTGACAATGACGGTAACCAGATAGATATTAGCGATAGCTTCACTATTACTAATACGCCTGAAACTACCGCTAACCTTGGTTTTGCTTATAATATCGACACATCGGTTGGTAGTTTTGTTGTTAATAGTAACTACTATTACCGTAGTGAGTATGACTTAAACGTTACCGAAAACCTATTAACTCAAGACGGCTATGGTCTACTTAACTTTGGCGTTAATTGGTATAGCAATGACGGTGACTGGACTGCAGCACTGCATTGGAAAAATATTACCGACGAAGAATACTTAGTCGGTAACTACGCCTTCTTAGGCGCACAAAATAATGATGGCAGTTATCAACCTGGTTTAGGTGGAGATACGACACTGATTGGTTATTACGGGGATCCTGAAACCCTTGCATTGACCATAGGTTATAGTTTCTAAAAATCATGCTATTTTCAACGCATAGCAAGCGCTGGTTTTTACTGGCGCTTTTTTTAATAAGAAAAAATTAAGCCGTCTGTTAAATTAGTTCCCGCTGAGGGAATAAAGCGAATAGACTTGATAATACGCCCATTATTTTCAGTGTATTGGGCGACCTCCTAGTGTTGTCATCATATAAAAGGCTGCTGTAATGAATCAAGCAAAAGTAATTATCGCCGACGATCACCCCTTGTTTCGCACCGCATTAAAACAAGCCATAGTCGAATGTATTGAGGATCACGAAAGCTTAGAAGTAGACAACTTTGACGATCTACTCAAAGCGGTTACCCTTAACAACAGCTTAGAAATCGTTTTTCTAGATTTACATATGCCAGGTAATGATGGTTTTACCGGCTTAACCCAACTGCAAAACCATTTTCCCGATATTGTCGTAATCATGGTCTCGTCAGACGACAATTCTGAAACTATGCAAAAAGCAATTAACTTTGGCGCAGCGGCATTTATTCCTAAATCAGCTGATTTAGCCACCATAGCACAAGCCATTGATAGCGTTTTAGCCGGGGGGATTTGGTTACCAAAAAATATCGAATTTAATGCCGACCAAAAAATAGATTTAGCGCACCAGAAACTGGCCAAACAATTAAGCCAACTCACCCCTCAGCAATACATAGTATTAACCCAAATAGCCGATGGTCAGTTAAATAAGCAAATTGCCTATGATCTCGACATCAAAGAAACTACGGTTAAAAAGCATGTTTCAGCGATATTATTAAAATTAGAAGTAAACAACCGCACATTAGCGGGCTTAGCCTATCAGCAACTCATGCTAAGCCCTTCACAGCATTTGAATGTGTCTTAATCTCCCTAAAACAACGGCAAAGCTTATAAAACCATCCCGTTTAACAACAAAGTTTTTCTCAAAATTTTCATGCTTTTTGGGTGATAGTTACTGGTTTAAATCTCTAGCGGTGCTAATGTTAATCTAGATAAAACAGACAGCATAAGGAAATAATAACACCTGCCACTTGGCTGTAAATTGAACGAGTTTACACTCATATTGTAGCGGGTGAGCCAAAGTTGAAGTTTAGCAAATTTTATTAGTTACTTAGCGCAAGATAAGCGCTTCAATAAATTCACTGTTAAAAGGATAATGACATGAAAGTAAAATATACAGCGGTAGCCTTACTTATCACCATCTTAAGTGGTTGTGCTACACAAACACTAATGTCTGAGCAGGAACTGTTAGTACAACACCCGACATTGGCTCAGGCTAAAACCAGCATTGAGGCCGCCGAGCGTGAAAACTTAGCACTCTACTCGCCCGTACAATTGAAAAATGCCAAAAATATTTATCAAAACGCACTTGAACAAGCTCAAAATAGTAGCCCAAAAGTAAATGATAGTGCCAGCGAAGTTATAGCACGTATTGAAACGGCGAAGAAACAAGCCGTAAAAGCAAAATATGTTTTTGAGGAGGTTTTCAATGCCCGAGACCGAGCGATAAATGTCAATGCTAGCTCAGCTGCGCCCGCTGCTTTTAAAAAAGCTGAATCAGAACTGGCAAAAGTATTAGCCTTACTTGAAGTTGGAGAGGATGAAAAAGCCACACGCGATATCAATGCCTTGCGCAATCAATATTTAGACATAGAGCTAAATTCATTAAAGCGTAATATGCTCAGTGTTGCTGAACAAGCGCTAACTAACGCCAAGAAAAATGATGTAGCTGATATAGCACCAAGCACTATGGCGATGGCAGAAGATGAATACCGTCTTGCTTTAGCGACAATAGAAGCCGATCGGACTGATACTCAAAAAGCCAACGTGCATTCTAACCGAGCAATATGGTTGGTACAAAAGGCTAAGGGCATAGTCAATATTGAAACGGCCTTTAAAAATGCCAATTTTGATGCAGAACAAAGAATTCTTTGGTATCAAGATCAACTGAGCCAAGTCGTTAAATCTATTGATACTGATGTTGGCTTCAACCGGCCAAACAAAGAAGTGGTGAATAATCTAAGTGCAGCAGTAGCAAACGTTGTTGAAGAGCGTAAAATCTTGTTAACGGGGATGGAATCTGCTGAAACAAAACAAACTCAGTTAGCAAAAGATAAAGCAGAAGCTAAGATGGAATATGAGCAGGCACAGGCGCAAAAAAGAGCGGATGATGAAAGATTCTCTAGAGTACAGTCAATGTATAGCCCTGAAGAGGCCAATGTATATCGTCAGTTAAACAATGTACTTATTCGCGCCCAAGGCTTTGCGTTTAAATCAGGTAGTAGTGAAATAGAGTCGAGTAATTTTGTTTTACTGAATAAGATTATTGAAGCCATTAAGAATTTCCCTGGTGCTAACATTATGGTTTCAGGACATACCGATAACCTTGGTAGCGAGGAGTTGAATATGGCGCTGTCGCAAGCACGCGCCCAAACTGTTGCTAATTTCATTACCCAAGTGGGCCTTATTCCCGAAGATAAAGTAGATTCTAGTGGCTTTGGTAAAAACAAACCTGTGGCATCAAATGAAACCCCGGAAGGTCGCGCTGAAAACAGACGAGTAGAGATATTAATCATTAATGATTAATATTAATTAGACCCGCGATAAAAGCCTGCTTAATACTATTAAGCAGGCTTTTCTTATTTGAACACTGATTATTTAAACGCTAGTTATTCGAACGCTAGTTATTTGAATAATCATAGTTACCTAAAAATCATAATAACCTCAAAATAATAGTTACCTAAAAACATAACATCTAAAATAAATAGTTAATTGAAATAGTTTTTGTGACTGAGTTCATCTTTCAACGCATGCAGAAATATGCCCTTAAAACAAAGTACAGCAAGATGATTAATCTTGAGGCGAACTAACTTTGCCCTTTTCTTTTTAGTACCAAATATACGCTAGGCAATAGCAGTAATGCCGATCATTTAAGCTAAAACAGATCGGTTGAACGATCATCTAGACCCTGTATAAAGGCTTCTAAGTTTACTTAGAAGCCTTTATTTTTATGCAAGTATCACAAGCCCTAGACATTATTAA
>NZ_JACGVK010000113.1:0-30669 GCF_014077185.1 Colwellia sp. MB02u-10 | reverse complement strand
CTGCAGGCCTTGCCTGAAGCGAGATGCGCATTCTACGCACCTGGGTTTTAATGTCAACGTTTTATTTGGTTTTTTTAAACTTTCTTTTCAGAAGATTCAAACTCACTTTTAAAACGTTAAGTTAATTTAATCAGCTTAGACTGATTTAGATAACTCATTGAAACCGTTCGTTTGGGTTACCCCTTGGAACTGGAGCGCATTTTAGAGATTTCTGGCTTCACGTCAACCCTTAATATCAATTAAATTGCGATTAAATGACTGTTTGCTTTTTAATTGCACAGCTGGTGCTTTTATTGACCTAAGAGCGTTCAAATAGCATTCGAGCAGTATAAAGTCATATGAAAACCTGGTGCTTTTAATTGCTTAATCGCAAGGTTTATAACTTCTTCTCTATATAAGAAGACTACGATAGCCATAATAGACAAAATTATTAACTAAAGCGCTATTCTATAGTGGTTACTAAGTAGCAAATCTTACTGTTAATAGTATTAATAGATACTTGCCTGATTAAATTGCATGAAAATCACACTTATTCTTGCACATTACCAAAAGGTGGGTAACATAGAATTGCAAGTTAAGTTTTTATAAAATAATAATTAGGTATCCATTATGAAGTCTCCTCAAGCATTAACGCTAATTGTTGCGTTAGTATTTTCTGTTGCTATATATTTTTTAGCTAACAGTAGTGTATTCGAATTAACAAGTATGAGTGTTGCCGTTGTTGCTTTTCTTTGTGCATTTATCGCGCCCTTAATTGGAAAAGCCGAAACAAATGTACAAGAAGCAGATACAAGCATCAGCACACTCTATGTTGGCAATTTACCGTATAGAGCTAACGAAGCCGCAGTAAGAGAGTTGTTTTCTGAGTATGGTCAAGTTCAATCAGTAAGATTGATGAAAGATAAACATACTGGAAAAAGACGCGGATTTGGTTTTGTTGAAATATCAGCCGCCGATGCAGAGCAAGCGGTTTTGTCATTGAATGATAGTGAATTTCAACAAAGAACATTAAAAGTTCGTGAAGCCAAAGAACGACCAGAGCAAATTGTTGAATAAAACCTCAGCATAATGTTGATTTTAAAACCGACCAATTAAGTAGTAAGAGTATAAAATTTACAGACGTAGTTTAACTCTCTTATTCACTAGTCATATTAAAGCCTGTAAATGATAAGTTTACAGGCTTTTTGTTTTACTACTATATAGGTAATCGGGGAGTTACTTTATGCGTTTGATAATATTAAACTCAAATGTTTTAATATTACTGACCACAAAGTCTATCAACGCTTATCTATAGTCTATAAAATAGCGGCTTTTATTAGCGGCTGTGATTAATAAGCCAGTGCTTCTAAGATACAGTCGTTGTTTAATAAATAATGTCTTTAATAAACAAAAACAGGCCAATCGCTAAAGTCTCGACTTCATCATCAGTTAACGACCTCCACTTTCAACAAGGTATTTCAATGTTTAGTCATATCCATCCCGATAATTATCAACAGCAGCTTAACGAAAAGCAGCAAAATATTACAGAAAATTTTGCTCAGTTTGAATTACCAACATTTGAAATATTTACCTCGCCGAGCTTGAATTATCGCCAGCGTGCAGAGTTTAGAGTTTGGCATGACGGTGATGATCTGTATTACATTATGTTTAATAGTGAAACAAAAGAAAAATATCGGGTTGATGACTTTCCTGTTGCCAGTGTGCTTATAAATCAATTTATGTTGGCACTATTAGCGGATATAAAAACTAACGAAGTATTACGCCAACGTTTATTCCAAGTTGATTTTCTATCAACGGTTAGCGGCGAAGTATTGATTAGTTTGCTTTATCATAAACAGTTAGATGAACAATGGATTGAGCAAGCGCAGCAATTAAAAGTTCGACTATCGGCAATCGCTCCTGTTGATATTATTGGCCGAGCTCGCAAGCAAAAAGTGGTCTTAGACAAAGACTTTGTGATGGAAACATTAACATTGAATAACAAAGAGTTTCATTACCAGCAAGTTGAAAATAGCTTTACTCAACCTAATGCTAAGGTAAATGAAAAGATGTTGCTTTGGGCTCAACAAGCGACTAAAAATATTGGCGGTGATTTAATTGAGCTCTACTGCGGTAATGGTAACTTTAGCATTGCTTTGGCGGAAAACTTTGATCGGGTATTAGGCACTGAGATATCAAAAACGTCAGTTAAGTCTGCACAGATTAACATTGCGGCTAACAAACTCGACAATGTTGATATTGTGCGAATGGCGAGTGAGGACTTTAGTCAGGCGATGAATGGTGAACGGGTATTTCGGCGATTACAAGGCTTTGATCTGACCAGTTACAATTATCAAACTGTGCTTGTTGATCCTCCTCGAGCTGGGCTAGATCCTGATAGTGTTGAATTAGTGAGTCGCTTTGAGCGCATTATCTATATTTCATGCAATCCAGAGACACTCCGTGATAACTTAACTGAATTGGTTAAAACCCATAAAATTGAGCATTTTGCTCTATTTGACCAATTCCCTTATACCCACCATATAGAAACCGGTGTTATTTTGTCTCGTCTTTAGCGCTACTACTGCGCTGTTCGCTGCGGTTTTTATTACCTACGCCAATTTCAAATGCACCACGAGCAATAAACCTGAGCTGTTTAATTGTTCGTTGTGCTAATTCTGCTAAATCTTTTTTATCACAATCTAGTGCGTCAGAGCCGGCACTAAAAACAATGGTTACGGCAGCATTTGCTTGCAGATAGGCCACTTCAGCATCAAGTTTATTAGCCTGTTGTAAATAATCACACAACTCTAGCGTAAAATAACGAATTTCACGATTAACTGCAGCACGAAATGCTTTCGATGTGCCTGAACGCTCGCGTAGTAACAAGCGAAAAATATTGCCGTTACTTTCAATGAACTCCATAAAGGTACGCACAGAAATTTGGATCACCGACCCCCCTTTGTCAATACGCTGCCTTGCTTGACGCATTAATTGACGCAAGGTTAAACCCGCTTCATCCACTAAGGTTAAACCCAATTCGTCCATATCAGAAAAATGGCGATAAAATGAGGTTGGCGCTAAACCTGCCTCTTTTGCTACTTCACGTAAACTTAGGCTAGAAAAACTCCGCTCACTGCTGAGTTGCCCTAAAGCGGCATCGATGAGTTGTCGACGTGTTTTTTCTTTTTGTAATGCTCGAATACCGCTCATCGTCTTGCACCTAGTAATTATTTCAGCCTGTAACTAGTTTGATATGATACTGAAAATAGTTAATATTACTAGTCAATAGATGTTAACCACTCTGTGATATTCTGATTTTTATTCTGTATGTTAGCTAAAAAATTACCATCAACACTTGACTCAGCATCGAGTAAAGTTAAAGATAGCGTACATGTGTACACCGAAAAAATTTTCGGTGATTAATCTTAGATGGACAATTAATGAATAAACCACCTATTATTTGGTTAAATGTTTTTGTATTTAGCATTACCTTTTTATTTGCTGCCATTGCAGTACCTTACCGTGCATTCACTCATGGCTTTGATGCCACAGAAATCACCGCAGCAACGATTTGTTTTATCTATTGCGGCATGTCGATTACGGCCGGTTATCACCGACTTTGGTCCCATAGAACCTACCAAGCTCATTGGTCATTGAGAGTTATTTACGCGCTAGGTGGCGCATTTGCTTTGCAAAATAGTGCCTTGCATTGGTGTTCTGATCATCGTATTCATCACAAGCATGTTGATAAAAATAATATTGACCCTTATTCCGCAAAGTTGGGCTTTTGGCATTCACACATCGGCTGGATGCTAAGAGATCATCAACCTGAGCACTACGATGACTATAACAACGTGCGCGATTTACAAAAAGATGCAGTGGTTGTTTGGCAACATAAACACTATTTACTCCTGACTATATTAATGAACTTCGGTGTCCCTATTTTATTTGGTTTATGGCATGGTGATATAATTAATAGTTTACTATTGCTTGGGTTTTTACGTTTAGTGTTAAGTCACCACACGACCTTTTTCATTAATTCATTAGCGCACATCTGGGGTAAGCAAACCTATACTGAAAAAAATACCGCTCGTGATAATGGTTTTCTAGCCTTTTTTACTTTTGGTGAAGGCTACCATAACTACCATCATATCTTCGAAAACGACTATCGTAATGGCATTCGTTGGTGGCAGTTTGATCCAACAAAATGGTTAATTAAAGGCTGCGCTCACTTAAAACTAACGTCAAAGTTACGTGTGACACCTGAAGATAAAATTGAAAAGGCACGTTTATCGATGGTTTTATTACGTAGCCAGCAAAAGATAGCGGCCCACCCTGACGCAGAGCAGATGCTAGAAAGATTGCAACATGAGTACGATGAGCTTATTCATAAGATCAACGAATTTTATGCGGTACGTAAAGCGTTAGTTGCCAGTAAACGTGACCAATTACTGGCTGATGTTGAAAATTCAGAGGTTATGGCGCAATACCAAGAAATTAAGCGAAGATTAGCTGAGCAACAGCAAAGTTGGCAAAATATGGTAGAAAAACTAGCATAAAAACAGTTACCTTAGATTTAATTCCTGCTAATATTTTTCTCCTTAAAGCAGGAATTAAAGGGTTAACCGTTGACTAAACAAACACAGGCCAAAAATAAAAAAGTAAAAAGCGCTGCTAAAAGCTATGATTTTGACGCCATCATTATAGGTACAGGGCCTGGTGGCGAAGGCGCCGCCATGAACTTAGCCAAGCGTGATAAGCGTGTTGCCATTATTGAGCGCTATCATAATGTGGGTGGCGGATGCACTCATTGGGGCACTATTCCATCAAAAGCGTTACGTCAATCGGTTAGCCGACTCATTGAATATAACTCTAATCCGCTATTTAATGCCGGACAAAATGCCAAGCAATTAACCTTCCAAGATATCTTAAGTCACGCATCTGCCGTTATTAGTAAACAAGTCAATTTGCGCAGCGGCTTTTATAACCGTAACCAAGTTGAACATTTTTACGGTGAAGCATCATTTATTGATGCAAACACCATCCAGGTATTACGTATTGATGGCTCAATCGATATTATCACAGCCAAACAAATAGTGATTGCCACCGGCTCTCGTCCTTATCATCCTGATGATGTAGATTTTTCGCATCCTAGAGTTTATGACTCAGACAGTATTTTATCGCTTGAACATTCGCCACGCCAAATAATTATCTATGGTGCGGGTGTGATAGGTAGCGAGTACGCCTGTATTTTTCGCGGTTTAGGCGTCAAAGTGGACCTAATCAATACCCGTGATCGTCTATTGTCATTCTTAGACGCCGAAATGTCAGACTCATTAAGCTATCACTTATGGAATAACGGCGTTGTTATTCGCCACGGCGAACAAATTGAACGTGTTGAGACCAGTAAAGATTCAGTTATTGTCCATTTAGAGTCGGGAAAAAAGATGCGCGCCGACTGCTTATTATTTGCCAATGGTCGCACAGGTAACACCGCCGATTTAAAACTTGAGAATGCCGGTTTAAAAGCTGATGGCCGTGGGCAACTGAAAGTCAGCGATACTTATCAAACCAACGTGGAAGGTATTTTTGCAGTGGGTGATGTTATTGGCTATCCGAGTTTGGCCAGTGCAGCCTTTGATCAAGGGAGAATTTGCGCCAGCGCAATGCTGGATGGCAATAGTAAAGCAAAACTTACTGTTGATATTCCTACCGGTATTTATACCATTCCAGAGATTAGCTCTGTCGGTAAAACTGAGCAAGAGCTAACCGCAGCAAAAATTCCATATGAAGTGGGCCGCGCGCAATTTAAACATTTAGCCAGGGCACAAATATCTAATAACCTAGTCGGCTCGTTAAAAATTCTTTTTCACCGGGAAACCAAAGAGATTTTAGGTATTCATTGTTTTGGTGAGAATGCCGCAGAAATCATACATATTGGCCAAGCCATCATGCAACAAACTAATGGTGGCAATACCATTGAATATTTTGTTGAAACTACCTTTAACTATCCCACCATGGCAGAAGCCTTTAGGGTAGCGGCATTAAATGGTCTAAATCGACTTTTTTAAACACAAACCAAGGGCAAGGCTTCTATCGCCTTGCCCTTGAACCCTACTTTTTATGGACATTAAAGTGAAAAATTATGAAATATCCGTTACTGGTTGCGCTGTATTTTTTTGTCTTACCCACGCTTGCTGAAAATAGCTTTAGTATTTATTTAATTCGACATGCAGAAAAACAAGCCGTGCAGGATGATCCTAAGTTAACCCCTTGTGGTCAATTAAGAGCAGAGCAAATTGCGACTATGCTTGAGCACACACAAATCAAACATGTATATAGCACAGCCTACCGACGCACCATGGCAACAGCGGCACCCTTTGCTAAACAACAACAGCTGGCCATACAAGAATATTTGCCAAAAAAACTGAGCCAGTTTGCACAGAAGTTACTTAAACAAAAAGAAAATGTATTAGTGGTAGGTCACAGTAACACCACGCCACAATTATCGGCATTGCTCAGTGCATTTGATGTAGAAGATCTTACCGAACAGCAATATCGTAACCTATATCAAATACAAGTCAGTGACCAAGGTAAAACCTTAACGTTATTTACTCAGCCACTTATTTGCCAATAACTTACCGATAAGCGGCAAATAACTAGTCACTTGCCTGTTACTGCTGCTTGATCAAGATTACATGTCGGCGTCATTGACTTTATTGCCTGGTTTTATCAGCTCAATATCGGTAATCGTAAAAGGTGTACCCCATTGTTGAATGGTCATAATATCCTTTACTTTGCCTTTGACTCGAACAATAGCCCCATTTTGCGCAAACTCTTTTGCCATATTCATTGGCAATAATTTTTTGCCTGAATCGGTAATAATGCCGTAAAAGCCACCTTCAAAGTTTAAAAACTGCACACGACCACGTTGCCAGCCATTAAATCCATCTTTCAATTTCTCCGTTGTGTTTTCCATCTTATGACCTGTTAATGCTTTATGAGTATTTACCTGAGTATCAACAAGTGTAGTCTCTGCCTGCTGGGTATTATTTTCCTGGCCAGTTTGCGCTATCGTCTCATTAGCTTTATCTGTTTTAGCGTCATCCTTGTCGGTTGAGCTACTACCGCAAGCACTAAGTAACAAGGTTATTGCCAACAGAGATAAAAAGTTTTTATTTTTGATCATTGTCATGTCCATTTAGAATCAATTTACTACTTCAGCATACCTTAATCTAAAAGTAATAACCAAAGCCTAAATATATAAAAAATCAGTTTTAAAGCCTATTTAGCAACTGATTAGAAACTGTCTAGCTGAATTTTACAGGTAAGTCATTGATTATAATTTCAAGGCAAAAAAAAGGAGCCTCAGGCTCCTTTAAATACAATAAACTAAACTACTTTAGGCTAATAAATACAGCTTATCGATGATATGGCTTACTCAAACGATGAACCGACTCAATAAAGTGGCCCGCATGATCTGGGTTTACATCTGGATGTATACCGTGACCTAAATTAAACACATGCCCAGTACCACCCTCGCCAAAACCTGCTAATATTTTTGACACTTCTTGCTCAATTCTCGGTAATGGCGCGTATAACATTGATGGGTCCATATTACCTTGCAGTGCCACTTTATCACCAACACGCGCTTTGGCATTTTCAATATCAATGGTCCAATCAAGACCAACCGCATCACAACCTGTTGCAACGATATCTTCTAACCACATACCACCATTTTTAGTAAATAATGTCACCGGCACCTGGCGGCCATCGTTATGACGAGTTAAACCATCAACAATTTTCGCCATATATTGCAATGAAAATTCTTTATAGTCTCGAGGTGATAAAACACCACCCCAAGTGTCAAATACCATTACCGATTGCACACCTGCAGCAATTTGGGCATTTAAATATAAAATAACTGAGTCAGCTAATTTATCTAATAATAAGTGTAATGTTTTTGGCTCTGAGAACATCATCTTTTTGATTTTAGTGAAAGCCTTTGAACTACTACCTTCAATCATATAAGTGGCAAGGGTCCAAGGGCTACCAGAAAATCCAATCAAGGGTACATCACCGTTCAGCGTTTTTTTAATCGTGCGTACTGCATTCATAACATATTGCAATTCGCCTTCAGGGTCTGGAATACCAATCTTATCTACATCGGCTTTACAGGTAATTGGCCGTTCAAATTTAGGTCCTTCGCCTGTTTCAAAATACAGACCTAAACCCATAGCATCTGGAATAGTGAGAATATCACTAAATAAAATCGCCGCATCAAGAGGAAAACGACGTAAGGGTTGAATGGTCACTTCACAAGCTAAATCAGCATCACGGCAAACCGACATAAAATCGCCAGCACCTTTGCGCACTTCACGATACTCAGGTAAATAACGTCCAGCTTGACGCATCATCCAAACAGGTGTGTAATCAACAGGTTGGCGCAATAGCGCACGTAAATACGTATCATTTTTTAATTCAGTCATGAAAATTTATCTCCGCTATTTGTATGCGCGCATTCTAACACTTCAAATTTTATTGATCTATGTCCAAATCAAATCTATGTACGCTTACCGCATTGATAAAAAATTTGCCTTATTTTTGCCATAGGACAAAATACTGCCGCAACGTTTAATTAGCACACCATAGCTAAAGCCAGATACCAGCACATATCATTAACTCAATAAGTTTCCGTTTTAGTGGCGTCATCATTTTTAGTAAAAATAATTACACTAATATAAAAAATTTATTTTTTATATTTTGCAGTAAAAGCCATAAAACAGTGAGAATATATTTACAAACCCCCTAAGTGGTTGACCAGGATGAGTATTTTTAGTCACCTTTTTTCATTTGGCCATACTCACGTTACAACTTGATCGGTAACACTTTTTTACATTTTTTTACGCATCTTTAAAAAGGAAAATTTATCTTTTAGCTTAATCAACACCTAGATAACTGTAGAGTTCAGTTTAAATTGAAATTGGGATAACCGTAATACGGGGGCTGTAGAGGTGCATTCCGGTTTAAGCTATATTGAAATTCCGCTATAAAATAGAATTATCTGATATTTTCCGCTCTATTGTGAAAGTTTCACGCAAAGAAAAAACACTTAAGCATATGTAATAAATAGATTATAACATGGGTGATTAAAAAAAGGGGCGAGTTATTTAGTAGAAGATGATGAAGTCAGTTGGTAATATTGTTCGTTTATATTTCAAACACAAAAAAAGGGCTGAAGCCCCTTTGTAATATCCGCACTCATATAAAAATTGCCGTAGCATTTTTTCAAGATTTTCCGTTTTATCATAAAGATAAATATCTTCTCTCCAGAGAAGATCATCACTTGGGTTAATTCCATAATTTTTCAAATAACAGTGAACATCCTTTATTTTGACCTGATTTAACTTTGCCCATCGATTTAATAAAATATTATTTTCAAATAGCCCTATTAAAGATTTGCTCTCAAACACCTGTTTTCTGCTGCCAAGTGATAAGCCCGATAACGATAAATGCTTAATAAATACGGCTAACTCTCCATCGGATAAATAGCAGAGCTTTTTTAAGTCATTTTTTGTCAGCAAATCATTAAGTGATTGTGAAAAATTACTTTCAAAATACTCAATAACATCAGCACGATTAACACTAAAGTCACTTAACTGTATACGTTTGCTCTCGACGCTACGACTGATCTCAATATTCCCTTCTAAGATAAAGGTTAGCGTTTCACCAAAACCACAACTATTTAAATCACATAAATGACTCACACTGATTAAGTCGATTTTGTTTATATCTTCACAGTAAGGCTCTGTAGCTACAGAGTTTATAATGACCAAGAAGGTATCCACATCAGCTAAATCAAAATACCACTGATGTGCACCCGTATCTAATGGATGGAGTAAATTATGTTCAACTAAATTCATAACATCATCATCCTTAAGACTTAGAAGCTTGGCAGTTTGCTCCTTGGTAATTAATGTTGGCGCTACTCTTTCACTTATTCCAACCAATTTACTGGGGAGTGCTTGTGAATATTGCTTAACCGCCGGTAAATCAGCATATGAGACATTACTTTTAAAGCTGACTAATTCGTCAAATCTCATTAATGTCTCATCAAAATCTAACGAAACTTCAGTTATGTGAGGTGCAGCCTTTAACCAAACCGTCTTTCTTATAGCTCTAAACGCCTGCTGAAATGCATCACAAAATATGAGTGCAAAAGCCAACCTAAACACTTCCTCATAATTCACCCCCTCAGGAAGCCGCTTAAGCGGTTCAATATTAATATCAAAGGGTCTCATGATCATTAATGCGGCCTGATATAGCTGAGCTAAGTAAACATTTAACGATTGACCGGTAAGTGTCATCGCCATTTTTTGGTACTCTGGTATTGATGATACGTTTACTTTAATGTCTTCCCAGCGATAACCACAACTTGAGCAACCTTCAAAGACATCACTCACCCACTGAGATGAAAAATCAACGTTACAATTAGGGCAGCAATTTAATAAAGCCACATCATGTTTTTGGCAATGCGTATAGTGGGCATGGAGCCAATCATGATGAATGTAATTTTCAGCTTCATCTTTCACACAGGAAGGGCAAACTCTAGGGTGGTTAATGCGTATATCTTTAATACTACGATGACTATCAACAGCGATAAAATCAGGCAAACTAAAGCATGTAAATAGTTCATCCGCAGACACCTTCATTAATGCCGCTAATTTTGCTATCAATGTTTCAAAAGCCTTACTGTCGGTATCATATGACAGTCGATTATATGGAACGCCTATCATTTGGTGTAAATCTCTAATGGTTGGATTACCGTGAAAATAGGCTATACGGCTCACAAACCCTTTAGGTGATTCACCAAACTGTGCTATTGGTACTGTTTGAAAAAATAAATTAGACATATAATTTCTCCTTTACCATTGCTTTAAATAATTTTTTAATATGTTGCTCAAATGGATTTTTTACAGTCCTCTCACCTAATTCAAACTCCCATGCTTCCGCTAGTTGTTCTTTGTTGATACCTTTTGTTGAAGGTACTTCCATTGCTGCAACTAATAACCGGCGAATAAGCTTAGGGTTTCCTTTTGTTGCCATGCAGAATCTGAATAAATTGTCATAGTCTTGTTTATGAGTATCATAATTAACATACCCTCCACCTTCTTCATCAAACGAGTTAAATACACACGCTAGATAAGGAATAGGTACGGGGAGTTCTTCAAGGATATCCAGCAAATACTCAATGAACTCAATCGTATTATCTTCACCACAGCAATCATAATTATTCAGATAAACATTAGCCTTACAACGGCTGTTAAGCTCATCATCAGCCAAACGAAGGTTTTCTGCATCACTCACCCCCAATAGCACAAAAGCTGTATTTGCTTGATTTAAGAAGGTCTTCAGAAAAGAGAGCGCCCCCTCAGAATTTTTCTTTGTTTGGCGTTTATCAATGTTGTGAATTTCATCCATAAAAATCACTTCAACTTCTCGATATTTTAGCAATTTGATGGCTCGGTCTTTTTTCTCACCGAGTGTCGATCGGCGGTAAGGATTAATGTCACCCAGCTTTTCTAGAATTGCCGATAACAAACTGTCTAACCCTCGCTCAAATCCAACTTCAACACATATAGCTCGAAGTATATTTCTTGTGATACCATTTTTAGTCTCACATATTTCAAGTTCCCCCATTCGTTGAAGGTAATGCTCAACTAAACGACTTTTTCCTACACCTGTGTCGCCAATGATAAATAGTGCACAATCATTGTTATGGCGATGTGTGATGACACGGTCAATTGCTTTGATAGCTTTCTCATGTTGGTCTAACTCGGTATAAACCGAAGTAAATTCATTGATTTTTGTTGTTAACGTAGCAGCATTCATAATAAACCCTTTTAATATTGTAAAATTAGTGAGAGAACAACCTCTCCTATAAATAGCCCCGAAGAAGCTTCCTGAAACGGACAGGTTATTTCTTCCCTGACTTTCTTTGACGTTTTGTTTGTCCTGAATTTTTAGTCGGGTCAACTGGTTTAGCTTGTTGACTAGGCTCAACATAGGCACCGGTTGTAGCACCACCTTGGGCCAAAACATTATCTAAATCATCAGGCGTTAAAGGTTCTGCATTTGGCGCTACTTGGGCGCTACTTCGCTTTTCGGCACGTTTGATTGAACGCTTATTATTGTCAGAGAGCTTTTTCTGTTTTTTAGCGTTTTCAATGACTGCAAGTTGCGCAGCATTATTTGAAAGGGATTTGCGTATTTTAACTGGCGGTTTATCTCCTTGGAGAGCTTTATATTCAGCCAATGAGATTTCTGTTTTAACCTTCCTATTCCCAACAACAATAGTTTCAAGTGTTACTGGGTCTATCAACGAAACAGTAGAAATATCTTGATTACGAAACAAGACTTTCACTGTGATAGATTTACGTATCGTTTTAGATCTGCGTAAAAATAATTCTCTAGAAGCCCCATTTGAAAACTCAAACCCTTTCAGACATATAATGCCATTTGCACCCATTTGACGTGTATATGGCTTACCAAAGTCATATTTAAGCGACCCAATGTCAGCAGGAATGTCATACATACCGTTAGCATTATTACTTGAAGCAACCTCTAATGGCGTTCGACCTTGTAGACCACAATGTGGGTTGGTATGGTAGGTATCTAAGATATGGCGTTCGAGTAACTCGGTCACATCACTTTTCGTTAATGTTGCTACTTCACCCACTATGTTTTTCCCGCTAGACCTATCTGATGAATTTCCTAGGTAACCCGGTAAATGTTTTGCAAATTGTCCTCTCAATGTGCGAAAGAAACGTTCAACAAATGGCTTTTTCCAAGGTGAAGCACTTTGAGTTACAACCAAGGTCCCCCCTAACGCAGAAACATATGAAGAAATTGCTTCATTATTAAATGCGGTGCCTGCATCACAAACAAAATCAACAGCTGCGCCCGATAGCGGCCAAGGGTTGATAGCATATTTTGAGACTGTACCTTTGAGCATCACATGATTTAGCATCTTAATAACACCAGATGAATCTTCACCTTTTGAACAACACAGCTCATCATCGCCCACTACCGCCATGTAATAACCTGCAATTGCACGGCTATAAACATCTATAGCAACATAAAGAATAATTTTACCAATGTATTTAGTTCTGTCATCAGAAAGTAAAGGTACATTAAGATGAACAGCGTCTAGCTCATATCGTTGTTTTACATGATCGGCCATAAACACATCATCATGGCTACGAGCGAAACGTCGAGCGGCTTCCTCCCCCTCACGAGCACGTAAAGTTTCTAATGTATCTAGATTCTCGATTCTTGTATAAAACTGCGTTTTTTTAATCAGTTTTATTTCTTTTTGTTTTGCTTTGGGTAAGTCGGCGTATCGTTCATTGTAAGCAGATAATGTTTCTCCTCTCGATGGACCATTAAGCTGCATGTATACATCCCAAATAACATCAAAGAAAAAGTTTTCAGATGCTTCATTTAAACTGGATTTGCGTTGACGGGCTGGCTTAACGACCATGGACTGAATATGTCCTCCATAAGCCTTATACTTTTGGTGCATACGATATAAACCAGAAATGCTAATGGCTTTATCTAATTTAAGTAACACTTGAGCTTTTAGAGATACCCGTTCATGAGTACTCTCAGATGTGGGATCAGCTTCTAACTGCAACAACCCCATATGAGCTTTAATATATTCATATTCAGCAAATTGCTCAGATGTATGGATCGCATCATAAACAATCGCTTTCTCTGGCTCTAATATCTGCAAGTTCCCCCCCGATATTGCTTCAACCACTTGTCGAGTCTTAAAAAGCTCAGGCTCTCCATCAAGCATCAGAACCACATAATCAGCATGTACGGCTGAAATATGTCCCCCTTGACTTCCCCAAGTAATATTTGTATTTTCACGTAAAAATCCAGCTCTAAATGTATTCATAATAATTTCCTTTTTCAGCTAATTAAGCTGCAATTAATAAAGTGTTAGGGTTAACTATCTCAGTCATATCAAACGTAAATTCCTGCTTAGCAAGTAGCGTCATGACATAACTGACAGGCTGTTTATACACGTCGGCTATTGCCGTAAGCTCGGCAAAGCTACAACCGCCCTTGCCGACTTTGGATTTGATTAAGGCGGTAACCGTTTCATCTAGAAACAAGCGCTGAAAGCGATTGAGTAACTGTAAATTTGCAAAAGTTCGCTTTGGTTGATGCTCTGCTCGATTAAAAATCTCAATGGGATAGCCAATAATATCCTCAAAAATTGGCGTGACTTCCTTATGCTTTTTTAGGGTTTTTGAACTGCTAGCACCTCGTTCATCTTTGAGTTCGATAAACTTATAAGTTCTGCCTACATACCTCACTAACAAATCAGGTGTGTAGCGGACAACACGACCATTTGGGTTTTCGTAATTAAAACTAAATGGTTGAGATATATAACACTCGACATTGGGGTCAAACTCGAAGCTTTCCGCAGCCCATTTTTCATCAATACTTTCAAACATATTACTGGTTTTACTTGTAAATGACTTTGCAATAACCATTGGCCGTCCATGGCTTGTGCTTTTAAGATTGCGAACTAATTTTGTTTTGAGCGTTTTTTCTAACGACGCTGGCAATTCAATACGTTTACTCATCTTATTTCACTAATTAAATTTATGTTAATCTTTTATATCGTACTTAAAACGAACTTTGTCAAACCTTTACAAAACGCAATTAATATAATGTTTATAAAGGACTTTTAACCAAAATTTCTCCATAAATCTTTTGGCTTCAAAAGGTTAAAGTCACTATTTCAATCACTTCATTTATAAAAATTATATTAATGACCAAAATAAGTACTTAAGTTATAGATAAATTATCTTTTGCTTTTAAAAAACAACTGATAGTTCTTATTGTTATAAGGAGGTGTTTAAGGCTTATTTCTCCTCCCATACCAACTACCTCTAAAGTTTCATCAAGAGAGGACAAGTTTTTTAAAAATATTTATTTATTAAAATAAATGACTGAATACCTCTCTCTATACCAACTACCTCTAGAGTTATTTATTAAAAGGACAAAATAATTATTTATTTTCACCCTTAAAAAGATAAGATGTATTTAATCAATAAGTTATAAAGAATAGAGATATAGTGGATGTCAAAATCATTAGAGTTAGTTAACTTTGAAAAAGTTGTAGCAAAAGAAAGCCAAGCACTTTTACCCTTAGCGCAGGGAATGGCCTTTAAATATTTAGGTGCTTTACAAAATGGCTCGAATGAAAACATTCAAATTGGCGAGGATTTTCTGTTCAATGCTGTCACTCAGTTATTGACGTACGCCAATAACGACAATTCTGTTGAAAAACAAAATAAAATTGAAGAAGCTACACGAGTTTTTTCAGCACGAGAAGATAAAGCCGAGTCCGACTCTCTAGAAAAAGTCATCACAAAGCTTAAATTACGCAAAACGCCTCAAGAGCTTTTTGATATCCTAAGAAATGATCCAAAATTTGTCGCAAAGTCATTAACCATTAGTGTTAAGAATCAATGTATAGATAGAGTAATAAGATGGTCCGGTGATAAGGATGCCAATAAAAAAGCTTTTGATGAGTCTCGTGCTTATGAGCGTAATTTAAACCCAGCGGTAAGAGCAAGAGCATATGAACCACAGCATAATGATGACTCAGATAAAAATGAAGGAAACTGGTTAGAGCAATTACTTACCCACGAAGACGAAATAGAGACTATTTTTGCTGATAGACTTGAAGATCACATGCTTGAAAAAGGTATTGATCTTGAAGAGATTGAACTCATAAAGTTAAAGTTATCGGGTTATAGTTACAGTGAAATTGCTGAAAAAGTAGGGAACGAAGAAACAGGTGATAAATATAGAAAAATAATAACTCGTGCTCTCGCTAAGATAGGCTTAAAGTTAAAAGATATTCCTAAGTGATGCAAAAGTAAAACGTGTTGAGCTTGTAATAAATGACTGTGTAGTGGCCTGATTAATTTAGCCACTACATACTGTCATCATTACAGTTATTGAGTTCAATAATATTAGACGATAACTAATTAACGCGCCAATCACAGCGATGATTTTATATTCTCCTTACTGTTTACTACTATATTTGTAATCAAGCAGATGCAGTAAACTTATTGAGTCGGTTAAATCATTAATACTAAAAAGGAGTTACAACTTAAGTGGTAAAATTTTTATTCAAGGTGATTTAAATGTTTAGAATAGTTTTATTAATACTCTCTGTGGTGGCTTTTACCGCCCATGCTGACTACCCAACAAGTTTCTCTAATGCCAAGTCGAAAGCTGAGAAAAAAGTATATTTTGATAGAAATACAACGTTTTATTGTGGGTGTGATTATGTATTTGATGATATCGAAGATAGAGACGGTGACGGTAATAAACACGAAACAATGATTTACCCAGAAGCTTGTGGTTATGAGCCAAGAAATCCTATAACAAAAAGCGGCAAAGTTAATGCCCGAGTCAGTAGAATTGAGTGGGAACATGTAGTACCTGCCCATGTGGTTGGTGGACACCTAGAAGAATGGAAGAACAAAGAGAACTATCCTCAATGCCAAAAACCTAATGGTAAATATATTTCAGGTCGTGATTGTGCCTATAAACTTAACGCTGCATTTAAAAAAGCGCATGATGATATGCACAATCTAGTCCCTGCTGTTGGTGAATTAAATGGCGACCGCTCTAACTATGCCTTTGCTGTCATTCAAGGTGAACAGCGTAGTTACGGGCAATGTGATTTTGAAATCGATTTCGAAAAAGATATAGCAGAGCCACCTGATAGTGTAAAAGGTAACATCGCTCGTATTTATTTTTACATGATACAAGCCCATGGCGCTAAAATTCCATCAGAAGAGCTAACGATGTATCTTTATTGGGATAAGTTAGACCCAGTAGATGACTGGGAGTGTTTACGGAACAAGCGTATACATGAAGAACAGGGACAAGGTAACCATTTTGTAAGTTAGCTGTGCGCTATTAATGCTGATTAGCATACATTGCTAACTCAAAATACTACTCGATTCACTATTTTAAAGCGTCAGATCAAGTTTGACCTACTACAACTTACCTTAGGAAAATGAACAAATAAAATCGATATCCTTAACCTTTTCTGTCACTGAAAATTTATTATCGTTAGACTTAAAATACCCCTTTGTAGCAAGAATTTCTAACGTCTTTCTTTTTGGATAGAGTTGAATGTTTTTAACGTCAGTTACCCAATTCCTCGGAGGATAACCATCATTCCCACCAACGTAGCCTAATGTGAATGAAGATATACCAGCTATCATCACTTGCTTAAGCAACTTTAATTGCGGCAAAGAGATCCCAAGCTTTTTGGCCTCTGCTTTACTGCAAGTTTTAATCAATTCTCCATAGTGTAATTCTTGCAGTAACAGCACTACATCTTCATCTTCATCAAAACTATGTTCGACAGTAATGCCTTCATGTATTTCTGCATAAAGAACAAAATCTTTTTCCTCATCTAGCGTCATGGTTCTATTGAAACATATGGTGCTGCCATTTTCTTTTAGCCAATCATAAGCCTGCGAAAGCATATCCTCGGATATCCCGTTACACTCTTTCCAAACAAAGTAATAAGCAATTTGTTCTGGAAAGGAAACATGCCAAGTCTTATCTTCCTTACTCTGTAGAGACAATGGCTTGACCAATTGCGCATAACATACTGGAAACTTAGCATCTAAATCCTTAATAAAGCTTTCATATAATTTATCACTATTATAAGCATCAATAATTTCATCGATAGTAAATTTGTTGACACGTATTTTTATTGGATTAAACAAGTGTAATAAGGCTGAAGCTAAAAAAGGAGGGTGATCAAAATACATATTAGGCAACATTACTTTTATTATTAAAGATTCAATCCTACACTCAGCACCCAATCAAAAGCAATAATAAATTCAATTAGTTAGTAGGAAAAATAGATATTTAATATTATCACAGTTACGGCGTACTAATTAAAAACAACTGTTCTCCATCAATTTCAGAACAAAAATTCATAACTGTACTTCTTAATATGGCGTCGGGGTCGCGTTCTGTTTTTATAAGCAACGACCGCTTAGAGCTTCAAGTGGACGTTAGGAGTCACGGTGGTGTAACTTCCTCTATATGGCGCGCAGAAAGGGGATGCAGGCTAATACCACTGAACATTTATCTCTGATCTGACAAATCATCATAGTAATACAACAGCAATTATCCCATTCATGAAAAAGGGGTTAGAGTAAATGATTAAATAAATTTAATTCTACAGAAGAATTCCAATCATTAAGAAGTTCATTAAGTTCTTTTAATTCATTTCTAGTGGCTGATTCATTCATGGCTTTTTCTGCAAGGGTATTTAAGCGTTCAAATTCATCCATATTCATCATTAACATTCCATGTTGATTGATGAGATAGTTATAGTTTAAAAATACTGAAAGTCAAAAACTGCAGTAAACCAGTAATAGCCGAAAAAAGTCGTCGACTGTCTCCTGAAAGCTCAAAGCAGCCCTTCGGATTAGGTTTGGCCTGAATGGGATCAAGTTGCTCTGACCCCATTGATCACTGAAATAAGTAGGTTACGTTCGCTTTCTATCTTTTTGCAAGTGAGCTAAGTAAACCTTAATGGCTTCTAGATCTCCAGCCACTTCATCAATTGTAAGAAATGGGTGCCCCATACCAGTAGATGTATCGTGACCACTAAAGTTGTTGCAGCATTTATCATAAGCTGAATTAATCGTATCAAAATCAACCTGTGCTATATCGTCTAGACGAGTTAGGCGCTGAATGTGTATACCACGCTCAAACCTGTTAACTACTTTGTTGAGTAATTTTTCTTCAACTAACCTTTCCCAAGCCTCTCTTAGCAAGCTATAAAATGGTCGAGTAGCATCCCTAAACTCTGTTCCAGTTCCACTAGCATCTATATTTCTCAAGTTTTGTAATTTGGTATTTAAAACCCCTATACGTTTGCTAGTCGTTAAAGCGTCCCAAGGTGGATTCGTTCTAACCAAGCCTGCGTAATCTCTCGATCGCTCTAAGCTTATGTAACCGATATTGTCTTGTGATAACCTCTCAGATGCTTCTAGTAGTAACTTATAGAAAACAATATCATGGGTAAATATAATTACCTGCCTTTCTAATGACTCCGTTACTAACCTATCCGCTACTCTAGCACTCCATTGATGACTCAAGGAGTTTACCGGGTCATCAAATATTACCGCAGATTCCCTAGCATCAGCTTTCATTTCAGCTAAAAAGCTAGCAATAGCTATGCATCGTTGCTCGCCTTCACTAGCAACTTTAGCCACTACTGACTCTCCTGAGTTAGATAGGTGTAGCTTGAACTGTTGATGGCCGCCCTTATTCCTAGTTTTAACTTCGATGGTAAACCTATTGAAACCAAAGGCATTAAGCTCTGATTGGAATGATTGCTTTAATGGTTCAATTACCCCATCAGAATAAATGCTAGAGGATAAAGTAGATACACTACGAGTATTACACTCATTTTTTATTTGTTGCAGCATAGCAACAGTATGAAGCCTTTTTATATTACTGAGAATATTATCTCGGTGATCTGCAATGTACTTCCTGTCTTGTATAGCAATCAGATCAGCATCTTTTTGTGCTATGAACTTAGCTTGGTTATCATCGTTAGTAATTTTACCAATCTCTTGATCCAATTCAGTAATTACACCTGTTAAATCTGTATATGGCGAAAGACCAACCCCCTCTAATGAAGCTGGTAGTCTCTTCATTAAAAAAATGTTCTTTCTTTCGGTTAATTGAGTTACAAATTCATTTAATCTAACTTTAAGCCCATTTTTTATGTTTTCCGCCTCATTAAGAGCCGCTTCATATTGAATAACGTTAAGATTTACCGTGTTTACTGCTTGTTTAGCTATTGCCAGTGCTTGAGATGTCGCCCTTGCGTCCTTTGCTGCACTATTTTGTATGAAGGCTTCAAACTCTTTTAACTTGTTGGCGCTGTCTATTCCTATATCTTGCAAACATAATGGACAGGAGTCTCCTGTATTTGGCGGGAATTCAAGCTCTTTGCCTTCTTTCTGGATAAACGCTTTTGCAGCAGCCCATAACTGACTCCATTCAGAGTTGCAAATATTTTCAAAAGGTAGATTAGATAGTGTTTGTAATCTCAATTTATCTACAATTTCTTGCTTAGCAATCGCATCAAGCTCAAGTTGCTTAAGTCGGTCAAATTCTTGTACATTTAGTAATTTTAGTGGTGATGAAAAAAAGTTAGCTAGAGGGGTCAATAACTGCTTTCTACTTAATAAACCAGCCTTAATTTGAGCTGCGGATTGAACTTTGTATTGAATTAACTCGGCTTTTCGAGTTTCAATAGAATCTATCTCTTCTTGAGTTGCACAATGAGTATTAACCTCTTGCTCAGTTTCTAAGCCTGATAGCTTACTTAAAAATACAGATGCAGGACTACCGGATGGTAGGGGAGATATTGATACTAAACCATTAGTCCCCATGGTATCTTCTTCGATCATTCTTTTTATGCTATCAGCTGCTTTAGTCAATTCAGTTAGAAGGTTTAGGCCAACAGGCTTATAACCCAATGTATCTTCACTTGATAAGTAATGATGAGCAGACGCAGTATCAAAGACCCTAATCGACTTAGCATCTTTATCTGGTTTAGAATCCGGAGTCCAGTTAATACTTCGGTTAGACCCATTTACTTCGACATTTAGTAAAGCTTGAGGTGGCTTGTTATTGGTAGAAAAGACATTACCGACAATAGGCTTTAAAGCTCCCCTAGTTAAGCATGCATGCTTTAAGATGGCAGCATAGCTAGACTTTCCAGCACCATTATCACCATAACCAATGGTTAAGCCATTAGGCTCAAAAGCAAGGCACTGTTGCTCAGCTAGAGCAGCTACACCTTTTACACCACTCAGAGTATTTAGTTTTACTGAATATTCTTCTGATGTAAAACCCGTAATATCTATAGGGGAGGTAAAAGAAGCATACTTGGGGTGTTTTGGAACTAGACCGTATTCGCTTTGCGCAGTGTTAAAGAGAAACTGAATGTTATCATCAGTTAAACTGCCATTTTGTAGAGTAATTTTGATAGCTAACTGCCACCAAGTTGGCTTATCTGAAACCCAATCAACTATCCTTTCCACTGGAGTCATAATTTAATCCTTTAATATTCGAAATAAGAATAATTCTAAAGCAGTAAGAAGTGAATTCATATACTAAATAATTAAAAAAAAAGTGTAATAATTACGTTAAATCAATACATTGAGGTAGTCTTTATTTTTATAGTGTAGCTTACTAATGAATTAGAGTAATGCAATGACTGCTTTGGTGGCTCAGGAGTCAGTCATGGTGATGTTCAATCGAGTTGGATGACGCTATGACAGCTATGACTCCTGCAAGCTCATAGAAGCCGTTGGTACTCCATTACTGCATGATAACCTTTACCATCTCCTCCTGATTATACAATTACTAAGCTAATAAGATATACAGTATTTATACAGCACACCAACTCCTGAAAGGCTTTTTAAGTGGCATATATTTAATGAAATACAAATGTGTGCATATGCACAAAGATCGTCTTATTTTGCTTTACAGTGCGTTTAATGAAAAATGATGTTTTTATGTTTTGGTAGGTGTGTTATTATAGGTATCGTGAATAACACAAAAAAAAAGCTACCAAAAGGTAGCTTAATCTTTAATTGATTTTATCATTTCAGATATTTGTATTCGCAAAAATACGGCAAACAAGAAATAACAATAACCAATGTGTGAGAACTGCGTAGTATAGTTATTTTACCTTGTTTGTCAATTTCTTTAATACATAGAAGGTACATATTATGGCAGCAGCCAAAAGAGCAAGAGATGCTAAAAACGGTCAATTCATCCCACTTAAAGTAGCCAAACGTAGACCAGATACTACTGTGATTGAAACTGTTAAACCAAGAAAGAAGTAAAGTTCAGACTTGATAATTGGCTTCTTCGGAAGCCTTTTTAACTTATACTATTTTTATACTCTTTATAAAAATCAAAATCTAACTTTGACCATAACTTCATTTGTTTTCTGGTAAATTTATTAATAACACCTTTTGCAATATGTTTTTTGTAATTATTATTTGATTGTGACCAATTTAATAATCTTATTGCTAAAAACTGTATGCAATTTCTATTAAAATTAATCTCACTAACAAATACTTCAACGGTCTTACATTCAGCTTCTATTTCAAAGTTTAACCTATTTACAGTTTTACTTTCTAAATTTATGTTTAAACCATTAATAGCATCTTCGGCATGTTTATATTCATGAATAATTGTAATTAAATGAATAATATTACCAACCAAAGCGAAACCAGATTCTTTAATATTATTAATTAATAATTTGTTTATAACAACAACAGCAAAGTAATTAGAATTTTTTAAAAAATAAAATGTATATCCACCAGCATTAGATTGTTCTAAATCTAAATCATTTGTGTCAGATTCGGTATTATTCAAATCTACAATTTCGTCAAAATCAATGCTGTTATCATGTAGAAGCTCATAATTATTAAAGCTTTGGTTTTTCTCATTAGTATTGATTATTAATGTGTTTTTAGGTAATAACTTTGAATATAATTCAATTTTCTCTTGTAACATTTAATTTTCTTACTTAAACCAATATGTTTTTATTATATACAATTATTTTTTAACTGTAATTTTCTTCGAAGCTTCAATAATTAATTAGTAAGGACTATCACTAAAATCAGCATTAAGTGTTTGATGACGAATGACCGCTGTGGTGGCTCAGAAGTCAGTCATGGTGATGTTCAATCGAGTTGGATGATGCTATGACAGCTATGACTCCTGCAAGCTCATTGCTGCCAGTGGTGACTTATATCTGAAAATTCACTTATGCAACTACAATAAAGTCGGACTAAATACAGTTACTCCATTAAAAATCAAAATAGGGATAGCTGGAGGCATTGCATCCGCTGGCTCTCCGGGCTAGATGTCCCGTACAAGAGATTGAAGTCAGAAAAACTATCTACTCCAATTTACAACACACCCTCCTTCAAAATATACATATGACCCGTGAGAATAAACCCATTGTTCAGGACCATAAGCGCTGGTATTAACTCTACGAGGAGATCCCATAACATATCTAATTTCGTTTTTAGTCATGCCGTTCTGGGCTTTCCATGCCTTTTGTAAATAATATAAGGAGTAGTCGCCACATAACTCAATTTCGGCTTTTACTTTTTGGAAAAGCTTACTCTTTCTTTTTTTAAGATATTCTGACCAGTGATCCGATTGCTTTGCAGGTGGAGTAACTTCAATAACTTCACTATTTTCTGAACATGATTTATCGGAGAAAATCATGTTGCCATCCTTGTCTGTACATTTAAATACAGATTCAGCAAATGCATTTAATGAAATCAGTAATACCAATAAACTTAAAACCTTCATCATACTTCCTTGTATTTCTAACAACTTAATCAGAGGAAAGCTTCCTCATTTCGTAACTTGGGAGAGAAGTCCACAACACTTGTCTTGCCCCATCCAAACAAATGATAACTTTAACGTCGATTTACGCCCTACAAAAGATCTTCATTGAAGTTTATACTTATGAGCACTGCTTATTCGCTAAAGGTACTATGACACCTTTTGATAGCAGTCTTGGTGCTGCTCAACATACATATTTGCCAATTCAATTGAGCCGAAATAATAGTCTAAAAGTTTTTTTCGCTTTTGTTTTACAAATGGAGGGATATCTTCGTTTTGAATGATTTCTAACCATGTTTTGACTAGAGTCCATGGTGGAAGTGGTTGAGTCATACTGTCATCCTTGCAGTTATTGAGATCAAAATAAGATTAGACGATGACTAACTATCATGCCAACCACAGGGTAAAATAAATATATTCATCTTACAGTTTATGGCTATATACTGGAAGTTACACCACCGTGATTCCTAACGTCAGCTTGAAGCTCATTGCTGCCGTTCATATTCAATTTTTGAACGTTCATAATGAGCCAACAACAAATTGTCATTTAAAAGCTTCATACCTTCAAAAATAACACCCATTGTGATTATGGGGTACTTCCTCGATCCCCCAAGTTTAGTATAAAACTAGTTATTTAATTTATAACCTCGTATTCTAATTCGAAAAAGTTCTTTTCTGATAACATAGCTCTTCTTAATTCAATCTTCGATAAATTATTATCAATATTTTCATTAAGACCACTGATGATGCTTTGTATCAACTTTATTGTACTTTCGGGGAACTTATAACCTACTGTGATGCTTTTTATGTAAGCATTAGCTATATCGCCTGTTTTATATGGGTAGCTGGCTTTTTCGTAATAAATTTTATCCCTTTTATATGCGAATAGCCGAACTTCCTTTTCATATGACCAATCTTTGTTTTTGGTAAGCATATATTGATTGAATAAGTAGCGTTCTTTTTCTTTGTATCTTTTGATGGTGTGAGAGTAGTTCACTTTATCAATACCAACACCATCAGGTAGTTCACCTTCAAAGTAATATTCCACCATAAGCCCTGTATGATTCTCAGCGTAATGCGACCACATTAGCATTGAATTCTCATTATTTGAAAAAGAAGCCAATCGGAAGTTGGGACGCAAAAATAAATTAGTTTTATCAGCACTCAAGTTATCGTATGGTAATTCAATTGGATCATTAAGTTGTTCAGAAGATGCTAGATAAAAATACCCATTAACTAAAGCGTCAAGAGTGAACTGGTTGAAAGGGTAGTACTTAAATAGCGAATTCCCATTTTGGGATGTAGATAAGGTATACCTAAAGTGACCTGCAATACTCTCATTAAAGTTATCTATATATTCATTGTATAAAGAGTCTGGAATAGAGTGTTCTGAACGATTTAGACAAGATAAATAGTTTGAGATAATAACATCATTCAGCTCTCCGCTGACTTTCATTGAGTCAATAGCCGATTTAAAATGCGTTAATGCTGTGTCAACTTTACCTTGCCTTTCATAATATATCGCTAGTAAATTAGAAACTGACATCGAAGGTTCTAGCTCTGTTAAAAGCGAAGGTGCTTCATCGTGCCTGTTAGTATCAATAAGATAAGATGCCAATCTAGTTTTATCATTTTCGCTTAAAGGTTCATCAATACTCTTCAACTTTTCTATTTCTGTATTAACGACATGCTTATCCCATTTATCCTTCAGTGATTTAAGCTTTTCTACAATTGAGTCATGGATGTAATGGTTTAATAGATCATCATGGCTCAGATATTCATCGGCTTCTTGATACAAGCCCATATGTTCAATCGGATGAAGGTCTTCTTTTTCAACTAGATAAGTTTCTAATACCTTAATATTTTTTAATATCAAATAGGCTAAATATAATGGGTTGCAACTAGATTTTATAAAGAAATTTTGCTTATTAATGGCTCTTTCATATTCTTCATTTAAATCAACGCCTAAATATAGTGATGACAGTAGGTAATACAGCCTTAGTTGATTGTTAATTTTTCTTGGTTCTTCAATTCCGTCCTCTACTAATGAGATGACTTCACTATATTCCTCTGCCTCGAATGCGTACTTTATTATTGCCTCTTTAGTTGGGTTCATATTTCCTTTTTTTGCTTCTTTCCTCACTTCTTCATAAATACGTTTAAAGTCACCCTCAAGATATTTAACACTTTCAAAGTAGTTTGATTTTTGAACTGCGTACTCAAAATCAATACATCCTTTATCAAGATATAAGTCAATAATACTTTTACTGACCCATTCCTTTTTATTCATGAGATTAATGCCACTTTCGAGGTCGTCTAGATAGAAATAGCAAATCAATAGTAAAACGTGACAGTGAGAAACATTTATATCAAGGCATATTCTTTTTAATTTCTGCCAATCTGCCTTATCAAGCTTTGCTTCTATCAAATGCGGAGCATATGCATTGAGAAGGTTATGTGAAACGAGATTAAACCTCTTTGCTTCATAGTTTATTTTAATTGCAGCTAGGAAATAAGAAATGTCTCTTGTTAAATCGTATAAATTCGACAGTATATGCGAGTCATTCTCATCGTGTTTTAGTGCTTCCTTGAAATAATAGGTTGGTATTTTACGCTCATTGGGATAATTAAACAGTTCGCGCGCTATGTCACCTAAGTAGCTGTACGAAGAAACATAGCTCTCTTTTTTATGTAGGATTTTATTGAAAACCTCAGAAGTATCTTTACCTTTTAAATCTAGTAAGAAAAAGTAAAGACCTAGGTTACTATTATCTTCAGCCCAATATTCTTCCTTAGATAGATATTCTAAACTAGCAAACTTTTTGTTTTTGAAATTATTTTTAATTTTACTGTCCATACCATTTCCTTTGATTGGATTTAAAATCAATCATACTTTTAGTGTCATATGTGAGGCTATATAGTCACTGTCAAATAAGCTAGGCGTTTCTATAAATATTATCTGATGAGTAGAAAATCATACCATGCGATTATAACTATTAGAATGACTTTTTATGGTACGAAGTTAGCGTTCAATGCAATGCAACCAGTGACTGCTTTGGTGGCTCAGGAGTCAGTCATGGTGATGTTCAATCGAGTTGGATGATGCTATGACAGCTATGACTCCTGCAAGCTCATAGCGGCCAGTGGTGTTTAATCTTAGAAAGCTAATTTTGCCACTAAAGATACGATAACTGATACTGTTAAATTTAATGTTAATAACTCTTTCGTGCGCTTGGTAGAAGTGATTTAAAGATAAATAGGTTTATAGCAGCCATAATAGTTGGGTTTATATGACTGTTTACTATAGCTACAGATAAGCGTCACACTTTTTCAATAAAGAATAATTAATACAATTTAGTGGCATAATTGATTAAAGTTCGAATCAGTATTAACTAAAAAATCTTGATTAACTAAGGATAACATTCGCTCTTTAGAAATAAACTCATTAGGAATACTAAATATTTTTCTTTTACTTATTTGAGCTTTCATAATAGATTCACAATGATTTTTATAAAAAAACTCATTGAATTCTCCACTCTCGATTAGTCGTAATAATCCGACTTTTATTCGCTCAGCTATTAATGGTTTTTTAGGGGTGATATAAAAATATGTGGCTAAAGGTATATATAATAAAACATTTTCATCTATTATTAGATTGGGATGTGTCGATTTCTGAGTATCTAGCTCTCCATACACTTCATTTATGCCTCTAGCAAAAGTTGAAAATCTATTCTTACTTAACATTCCAAATAAACCATTATAATCAGAGCCTGTAATCACATTAAAGCCAGCTTTCTCCAATACTCGTTTAGTAGACCAATTTTTACCAGAGCCAGTAGATAACGTAAATAAATCTTCTAACTTATTAACATTATTAATTAATTTCGAACTTTGCTCATTAACCATAAATAATCTGAACCCTTGGATCCCTTTGCGAATAGGGATAGGGACTACAATTAACTTTTCATCCCATTCAGGCTGAGGTGCTTCAGCCATAACCTGAATATACTCCCCTGAAATTAATTCAAGCAAAGTACGACTTCGAGTCATGTAACTTAAAGATTGTTCAACTCTACCATTACCAAATTCTGGCGTTACACTAATTATCAAAGATAATAAATCGTACGTATATTGGTAACGAGTATCTAAAGTTGATAAGGGCTTATTAATAAGTATGTTATTTGCACAAACCAAGTTTGAAAAAAAAACTATTAAAATAATAATAAACCGAATTATGAAAATCATAATTTAAAAGTATCCATATGGTATAGCATGATACCCAAGACTTTAATCTTAGCATTACTAATTAAAGTAGCAAGGGTTAGTTATTGAAAGTATTAGGAACTTACTGTCGAAGATGAACATCTATCTTAGGTATAAACTAACTGTCTGCTTTATTGGTTGTGGTGTATATAAATTGTTTCCGTTTAAAATCATTCCATAAAGTCAGCTGTTATCGAGCATTTGACTTTAAAAGCAAGCAGTAGCTAATGTATTCAATGCGCATGAAGTTAGTATTAATTATTTGATGATGAACGACTGCAATGGTGGCATTGTTCACACTCAGGCTGAGTGACTTACTGGCAAAAAGCCATCATCAAAAGTCCCATGTACTCATCAGTGGGGAACGTCCGCTATTGTATCTTAGTTGCCATTAATTGAGGTGATTATTACTTGTGATTTTAGACCGCTTTGAGCGAATTCCAGACTGTCAGGGTCCCTTGCACTTATTACCGATTCACTGAGATAGCGGGCATTCAGCAGCATCAATTTAGGCATGTAATTAATAGTCAATTAACATCTTAAGCACGTGCGACGCTAGCGGCGTATTACTGGCATAAATTGTTAGGCTTATTTTGCTAACCTCAAATATTCTTCCAGCTTTATCCGAGAGGATCTTAAGGCTTTAATTGCATGCTTCCCTTCGTCAATAAGATTATCACTACCTCTTACATTGGAAAGATCAACTTGCGACAGCCAAGATTTTCTTGATCTTAAGGAGTCGCTAAGAATTTGTTCTAACTCAGAAGCATTCTTGGATAGAACAGCTACTTTATTGCCAATATCTTCCAATCTTTTGCGTGAAGATTCGGTTGATTCTCTTGCTTCCGCGAGAGTCTCAGCCAAATTTTCATAGTATATGTTAGGGTTTTCTAATATAAAAACTAAATCCTCTTTACTTCGTTCTACTCGAAGTAAATCCCTATGTAATTTTGCCATCTGTCCAAGGGTGTAATCTCGCTCAGCTTCCTCGCCGAGCTCAATAAGGCCATCCATCAACTGCTTGAACTCGCTTTGGAACTCTTCCCAAGGTCCCGCTACTGAAACTGAGGGGTAGAACAGAAATAAAAATATAAGTAAATTTTTAATTTTCATCTTTTTGCTTCCTTAGTTGTCTTACCACTTTGCTTATTCCAATGCCCAAAATCAGTATTGCCACACCAATTGGAATAGTTTCAGCTGGTGCGCCAAAGTATCTCACCGCTAGGAATGTGCTTACGAGTACAACAACAAAAAGTCCGAAATATCCCTGATAGTTCATTTGCCACCCAGTAGTTTGTTGATGCGGCACCTAAGAAAGGCGTATTGTTTTTTTACTTTATTCGACAGGCATACATTCTGCCTTCGACTTAACTGGTCGAAAGCAGATTTCTCTGTGAACGACACCCTATTTAATTGCAAATGATTATTCGTTATCTATTCGTATTATTTCAATATGGCACATTTACTACGATGCAACAAAAAATTAGCTATTCGTAGAACGCATACTTTGATAGTAAATGTAAACGTCTGCTTCTGCTAAAACCGCTAATAACTCATGACTGGCGGGTATTGGCACAAACTGCTAATTGACGCCCTTCGAATCTAACGCTACCGGCTTCAATCACTGCAAAGAGCGAAAGCTGATCGGGGAGTTCGGTTAGTTGGTTTGCATGTGGGGCTGCCATCTACAGTCAAATTTTTGTAACTGAATTTACCGTTTTAAAAAGCGCTGACGCAAATGAATGTATCAACTTATTCGCTACTGTTGTCGAATTCACCTATATTTACCGGAGCTTATTAACCCGTTTGTTATAACTGACACTGCATCACAATTGGTAACCGCCGCGGTGGTCATCGCTAAGACTCGAATGAGAATCTTACAGAGAATCAAGCTTTTACGGCAGCAGTCGTTTCTTATTTCAACATGTAAATACGATTATTAATCTAAGGAAGATATTTTATGTTTACTCGCTTTTTACTCGTCACAATACTCGCAAGTTTAATCGCTACACAGGCGTTTGCCCAATCCAGTGCCAAAGATAAATTAATACAATCTCAAAAAAAGGCCCCGATTAATAACACTGCACAAGATCCAACAAGTTTAGGCACGCCCATTCCTAGCTTACCATCATTGTCGGGTAAAACTTGGAACGAATGGATAGTACCCGGAAGTGAAATCGGCAGTAATTCTCCTGCCCAAAACACCAAAGATACTCTGTCAGTTATCAATCTAGGAGATTCAGAAGTCGGAGCAACGGTTGAATGTTACAACGGCATTGGTAAGCGAGTTTTGAGTAAGACGCTATCCATAGGCAAACACGCAAGGGGTTTTGCCAGTGTGAAACTGAAACCCTTTACTTCGTTTGGGTGGTGCAGGGTATCTGCTGATAATCCGATAATGGTTTATTATTCGCGATTTGTGTTTGAGAAAGGTCAGCATTCCGATGAAAATACTGGAATTAAGTATAGGACATACCATTCAGAAACAGTTTTGGCTATTCCATTCCCGAGTGAGTGAAATATGTTCGAACGGCGAGGTTATTGCTAGTACTGCCGAGAAAAACAGATACACAGAACGGCGCTACAATTATCATAAGTAGTGGTAAGGGGCTATATGAGATCTTCGAATATAAAAAGCCCGCTTGGTGATATATAAGGCTATCTAAATTGGGGGCTTCTAGAATCGCTAACTCCAAAATTAGTATTACTGTGAACGGCTGCTATTGGCTAATAGTTGTCATAAGGCTCAACTAATATCCTATGACCGCTTTGGTGGCTTTGTTGACATCTGGTCAGTGAGTATTAGAGTATTATCCATCTAGCTAAATATTTATTACACAACTTGTGAAATATAGTCTGTTTGATTCTAAGCCGGACCTTGCAGTTTTAAATTCA
>NZ_JACGVK010000112.1:0-109446 GCF_014077185.1 Colwellia sp. MB02u-10 | reverse complement strand
ATCGTTAGTGTTCTCACGCTACCATCAAATAACAAGGTAATTCAATCTGACAAATATAGCTTGTCTCGTTTTTTGCAAAAGGCGCAAAAACCAATCCAACTATTTTTGCAGTTTAATTAAGCGTTGAGGCTGTAGAATAACTAATTCAGCCAAAATCACTGGATTTTGTGTTTTTGTATCGCGCTGTAAACGATTTATTCGATATAGGCAATGGATTTGGTATCCCTATTTTTGGGGGGAATTCATAATAAACGAGTTATTCTACAAGCTCGTTATATTTTTGAGGATGTATGGAAGCAGATTCACTAACACAAACTCTCGCTATATGGGGGGCTGTAACTGGTAGTATTGGAACTATAGCTGGAATAGCAAATCTGATCCTTAGGCTTAAACAGCATAAAAAAGATCAGCCTAATCTGTTGTGCTCTTCTAATTTTTCATTCGAGCATTCTTCGGGGACGGTTCAAGCAAAACATAAATTAACTCTCAGATCTGTAGGGAAAAAACCAGTAACGATTGATTATGTTCGCTATTTCATAAAGCCCAAAGAATTCTGGCAGTCATTATTTCGACAGAGGTCTTGGAGTAAAAGCCGATGGGTGTACGATGATAAACCAAGAACAACAATGCAAATAACGGAAGGACAGAAAGAAGATATTGGCATATGTATGCCCAATGGTTTAACTATTCCCGAAATTGTCAAAGTCGAAATATATGATCAATCAGGTAAATCATGGAAAGTTAAATGGCCTTCAGCTAATAAACTTGCAATCGAAGTCTATCATGAGCAATTACATGAATCTGAAGAACAAAACCCCGAACGACTTTGCAAGGTTAGCGGGTATATAGCCGCAGGTAAATATCATATATACGCACACTGGAATCCGACCCCAAAAAATAAGACTTTATTTAAGGGTAAGTTTTTCCATCTAAAAAATGAGACAGAATACCAATCAAAGCTTCGTGATATTCTCGATGTACAACAACCGAAAATATTGGCGTGTGAGTTAGATGAGGTGGCATAAAACTATAAGTCGTTTAAAGGACAAAAACAGTTGGCTTTTGCTCCTTCGTCGCTAATTTTAGCCAACAATTTTTTGCCTCTAAACGAGGTGTTAAAGCAGCATAGTTCTATGGTGATATTTAAATAATATAAGGAAATAATTAAATGTTAAAAAAAATGATTTTGGTGTTCACATTAAGTTTTTTGTGCGGTTGTTCAGGGTATATCCGAGAAAGTTCATTTATTGCTCAAGATAAGGAAGTTACAAATTATTTAAGTTCAGATATAGAAGAATGGAAAAAGTTATTTCCTGAACATAAGCTCAAACCTTTAAAGTTATTAACTAAAAATGACTCTATTATGTTGCAAGGCCTCTATTTAGAGCATAATAAATCTCAAGATGTTATTTTTTTTATTCCTGGAAATGGTATGAAAATTAGTGAGGGAGGGATTGATGCTCTTCGAACTATGGCTAAGCTAGAAAGAAGTATCGTTATTTTTGATCGAAGAGGCTTAGGCGCAAGTGGAGGAAAAGCAACAATATCATCTCTTATTGATGATTCAATTGAACAATACCTATTTATTAAAAATGAATTGCATGCGAGTGCAGTTATTGTTCATGGTTTTTCATTGGGTAGCTTTATTGCAGGGCAACTTGCGAAGAATAAGCCTATTGATGCGTTAGTTCTTCAGGGGTCTGCAACTAACGTAGATGACTGGATTGATAAATCAGTCCCATGGTACACCAAGCCATTTCTAACAATTGAGATCGATGAAGTATTTAAGTCAATTGATAATCGAATTGTTGTTTCTGACTATTATAAAGGTCCGTTATTTGTTATTGGAGCAGAAAATGATGAACAAGTACCTGTAGAGTTGTCTGAATTATTATTTAACTCAAGCAAATCAAGTAATAAAGAACTACTGGTAGTGGAAAATGCTAATCATGGAAATATGCTTGAAAACTCTAGAGAGTTGTTAATTTATAAGAAATTTTTAGCATCAGTAAAATCACTTTAACACGTTAAAACAGGATAAATAACGGTTGGCTTTTGCTCCTGCGTCGCTTATTTTAGCCAACATATTATTTGCCTCTTAACGTGTCTATGTGAATTGGAAAGTTTGGTGATTGAAGTAGAAGAAATCAATAGCTTATCTGGGTTCATTAAAGCTCTGGAAATAGCGGCTTTGTTTGGTAGTAAGGTTTTATTTAGAGGTCAATCTGTCAAAAGAAACTTACTACCAAATGTAGCGCGTAATGATAATTCCAAAAACACTGTGGAATTAGAAAAAGATTCACTTGATCAAATGCGGTTGCTAGGCTCTGATTTTCTCAGTTCTCGCGACGATGATTATTTGAACGCTATTGTTAATAGCACAGCATCATGGTTTAAAAACACGTTGTCTGGATTGGACATCAAACCCAATGGTTGCACTTTGGTTAGCGTGTGCAGATAGTCCTGATATAGATTCTTATGTCTATATGCTAACGGCTGATAATGCAGCTATACCAGATAGAAAGAAATCACCGTTTGAGCAGCAGCGTATTTGTATTCTTCAGCCGAGTTTTGAAATCCCTAGAGTTAGCGCTCAACATGGTTGGCTTACTATTCACAACTATTCTGAACTATTCTGAAGGTGAATTTCAACCTCTTTGACTGTGTGATCAGAAAGAATTTTTTCTTTGTGAATACATCATACCCAAAAAATTTAAGGTTTAAGTTCTCAATAGCTTAGATCGATGCGGCATTAATAAAAGTACTCTTTTTCCAGATTTAGATGGTCTCTGTGAGCATCTAAATAAAAAATTCACATAACAAGTTGCCTAAGTTCGCCGCAAAAAGCGCGGCTGGGACAAATACTCACCGGGCAAAACTCAACAACGTTTGCATTTGCCCCTTGGCAAAGCGTTATAACGAATATGTAGCTTTCAACTTTACGAAGTAGACTTACTTCGTAAAGTTAGTCAGAACTTGAAATTCACGCTCACCAAAAATATACCTGAAACTAAAGTATATATTTTTCCCTTAAAACCCTTACAATAAGTTAACAGTATTTTAACAAAACTTTAAATGGAATTAATTACCAATGAAAAAAATAATCTCTGTAATAGTTATAACTACATTACTAAATTTATCACTAACAGTTAAAGCCTCTGAAACCGAAGTAATAGTAGAAACCCAAATTAATATGTTAAAACAGTCAGGCCAAGTCAACAGCCTGAGTAGCTGCTTAGGAATAACGGAAAAAGAACTTATCGAGGCATATAAAAAAACGGTAACAACATGTATACCAAAAGATGGTTTAGAGGGACAATGTATGGAAACGTTAGCGCCGAAGTTTTTTTCAGTCTCAAAAGATAAGTTCATGGCATGCACCAGTGATGACGATGAGACGATTGAACAAGAAAAATATATAGATTATTCTCAATTATCCAATATAGAAATAGTTGCACTCGAAGAAAAACGACGAGCTGAAAGTATAGCTAGCCTTGATTCACTAATCACTTCAGTAAAAAAAATGAGTGAAGGAACGGAAGGTAAAATTACTTTACCTGTATACAGACCGAGTACCTTAATATCGAACTATATTAAAGGGATGCAGAATAGCAAAGGTAAACTAACATTGCCTGTAGCAACATTTACTTCAGAAGATAGTGTCGAAACCATTGTTAAATTTTATAAAGAGTCACTCTCCGATTTTAAAATATCAGAGAGTAACAACTTCTATTATTTCATAAAAGATATCCCTGATAATCTACTTCAACAGTCCTTAGATATGGAAAACTTACCTCTATATTTTTTACCACATGTTGAAATTTATAGCTTGGGCGGAAAAGGTCAAAAAACAACGACCATTGTTATCTCTTATAATCCTAGTTAGGTGCTGCTGAACTTTCGCAATCATTATTTTAGCAGGTAAACATTATATTTATTATTTTATGATAATGGACGTTTTAGTAATTATTTTTCTTGGTATCTTTGCGTAGAATTCGTTATGAATCATTCCAAAGGACTAAAAAAAGCTGGCCTTTGCTCTATTTTAGCCAACTATTATTTGCCACTTAACGTGGCGTTGAGGCTGTAGAATAACTAATTCAGCCAAAATCACTAGGTTTTTGTGTTCCTGTATCGCGCTGTAGAAGATTTACTCGATATAGGTAATGCATTTGTTACCCCAATTTTTAGGGGAAATTCATAATAAACGAGTTATTCTACAAGCTCGTTAGGTTTTAAAAAGTTTTATCAACAACAAGGAGAGTCGAAAATGGATTACTTTACAGGCGCACTAAAAAAATATGCTGATTTCACAGGTCGAGCACGCAGAAAAGAATATTGGATGTTTATACTTATTTATTTCATTATCAATATTACTTTAGCTGTACTTGGTTTAGATATTCTTTCAGGGTTAGTCGCTATTGGATTACTCGTCCCAAGTATTAGCATTGCAGCAAGAAGATTACATGATACTGGCCGTTCAGGATGGTGGCAGTTAATAGTATTAATTCCTATTATTGGCTTTATCGTTTTAATCGTTTTCTTAGCTCAAGATAGCCATGATGCAAATGATTATGGTGTTAACCCTAAATCTGGTGTGCCAGCATAAAACCCAATAAGGTGCTAAACGGAAAAATAACAGTTGGCCATCGCTTCGCGATTTTAGCCTACCGTTATTTTCCGCTTAGCAAAGCGTTGGGGCTTTCACAATCCAGGTAATCGAAAACTATGAATAAAATATTATTATGTATCCTTTTTTTATCTCTATGTAGCTGTACGTCAATACCTATAAGTACCATTGCTAAAATGAGCACTTTTGGTTGGGAAGATTTTCAAGCTATTAACTCTGAAGAAGTAAAAGTAAAAATCACAGTTCCTGACGGCTTTGTGCTTAATTCAGAGGAAAGCTGGATTGGTATTGATATTAATTCATCTGCAGGTACTCATGACGGAGTATTTAATCTAGAGCAGTTTGAAAGCCCCTATTCAGAGACGCAACGTCATTTCTTAACTAATAAAAAGGTTACTGTATATAGCCTTCGGTTTGATAAATCCTCAAGAGCTAAATTTGATCAGTTACAAGGTTTTTTGTCGAAGAGCACAGTTGATGATATAGCTATTAGGGTTGTGCCAAAGCTTCGCAGTTTCCCTACTACAGCAGAAAATATAGAAGTTTCTATTGATATACAGTTTTCATCTACAGACGGTTATTTTACTCTTGTTGATAAAGCTGAATTATCATTAGAAAAATTACGTGCATCAACGAAAGCTAAGCTAATCAAGCAGGGCTAAAACAGTTTGCTCGGCTCCACTTCACATTTTAGCAAAAAATTTTAGCCTTTTATTGGGGGGGGGTTGAGGGTGTTGAATAACTAATTCAGCCAAAATCACTAAATTTTTGTGTTCCTGTATCGCGCTGCAGACAATTTACTCTATATAGATAATGCTAGCAGTAGTGTAAAAATTCATCTTGAGCATTACGTTGTTTTTATTGATAAAGCAACGATTACTAAAACGGCAAATAGCACTAGAATTACTACTGATTATGCAAAGTTTACTAACACTGAGTAATATACTGCTATAAGGTGTTTAAACGGACAAGTAACGGCTGGCTGTTGTTCGTGTCTCACACATTTTAGCCAGCTATTATTAGCCGCGTTAGTTGGCGACAAGGAGGTTAGGTTGAAGTATCTATTATTAACAACATTATTAACTTTTTCATTGGGTAGTTTTGCGTGTGAAGAAATAAAAATTGCACATGACAAATTATTAGAATCAAATTTTTCCGTAAATAAAAATTTTTCTTTAAGTATGGATAATGAAAATAAAATAAAACTTACAAATTTTATTGAATATAATCATGGTTCATTAAGTCACTCAAAGGAAGATGTGTTATTTGTCGCTAAAGATTTTAAATATGAAGAAGATAATACAGAGCACTTCCTAATATCTGATTTTACATGTGAGAATATTGAAATAGAGAATGAAAAAGTTACTATTAACTTTGCTCTAGACGATAAAAATTACACTTCATACTTTTTATATCAGAAGGAAAAACTAATTCCAGTAAGAACCATAGTCGAGGCTGAAGTTAGCATATTATTTATGAGTTGGGATATAAAAAGTATAGCGGATTATAGTAATTTCAAGCAGTTTTAGTCCTGCTTTACCAACTATAAGTTAATGAAGCAGGACAAATAACAGTTGGCTTTTGCTCCTACGTCGCTTATTTTAGCCGACATATTATTTGCCTCTTAATGAGGCATTAGTTTTATGTGGATATTCAATCATTATGAGTTTTAAAAGTCTCCTTTCTAGTTTTTTGATCCCAATATTTTTAGCTTCATGTACATTTATTCCGGCTATAGCAACTAAGCAACCTTATTATAATAACTGTGATATGTTGACTAAAAAACTAACTTTAGAATCAACTCAGCTTGAGGATTTAGATGAATGTAATGACAAGACTCTAGGTGAGTGTCTTGTCATTATTGGCATAATTGGTTCGGCTAGTTATATTATTTCAGGTAGTATAGTTTTAGTGGGTAATACTCTGCACTGGTCAGAACACAACTTAAGCTGCTAAAGCATAACAAGAATTTAAAGAGGGACAAAAAAAAGTTGGCTTTTTGTTCACTCCGTGCACTTACTTTAGCCAACTATTTTTTGCCCCTTGAATGGGCGTTGGTTTTTAAAAATTAAGGTGTTAACTTGAAATTAAATATTAGACATTTTGAACAATCAGATATTAAGGATTTAGCAAAAATTTATAGTTATGCTTCTGTAACAGAGAACACGTCTCAAGTTCCATTTTTAAGTTCTCGTGATGTAGATAAATTTTTTCAAAGCCCAACGGATTACATATTGATCGCTGAATTAGATGATAAAGTGATTGGACATGTAAGTATTATTTTGTCAAATAAACCAAGAGAAAAACATTCAGCATCGTTAGCTATTGCTGTCCATCCAGATAGTCATGGCAAAGGTGTTGGGAAACAGTTACTCGCAGAGGCTATTAATCAAGCTGACAATTGGTTAAATATATTACGCTTAGAATTAGAAGTTTATCCTGATAATAAAGCGGCGTTATCCCTCTATCAAAAGTTTGGTTTTATAGTAGAGGGTGAAAAAAAATGTTGTAATTTTAAGGCTGGAAAATTTGTCGATTTACTTATTCTAGCTCGTTTGAATATAACTGTGTAATCAACACATAACAGCCATTCAAGCAGGACTTTTAACAGTTGGTTGGTTCCGCTTTGCTCACATTCTAGCCGATAATTAAATACCTCTTAATGGGGCGTTGAAGCTATAGAATAACTAATTCAGCCAAAATCACTAAATTTTTGTATTCCTATATCGCGCTGTAGACAATTTACTCGGTATAGGTAATGCATTTGTTACTCCGCTTTTTAGGGGGGAGTTCATAATAAACGAGTTATTCTACAAGCTCGTTAGCCGTTAAACCAACAAGGAGTGTCGTTCGATATGAAAACAGTCGCAATATTATTTTTTTTACTACTTTCAGGGTGTTCTTCAAACTATACAACTGAATCATTTGTTTACCAAGATGAACAACCAGAAAAACAACTCAATATCACTAAAATTCAAACTGAACTTAATAAAGCTAATATCTCAGCTGTTGTATCAGCTGTCAGTTTAACAGCTGAGGATGGTATTACGCTTAGAGGTGTTAAATTAATAAACAAAGATGCTTTGGTGAATATTGTTTTTTTCAGTGCAAATGGTATGAAAGTTAGCATGTCATCAAAAATATTAAATAAATTTTCGCTGTTACCCGCAAATGTGATTTGGTTTGATTATCGAGGGATGGGAGTCAGTGATAAAAAAGAGAACCTATCTCTTAATAGCTTACGAACAGATGCATTAAAAATCTTTGATTTTTCGAAAGATGAATTTCCTACTAATTTACCAATAACTATCCATGGGTTATCAATGGGGTCTTTAGTTGCAAGTTATGTTGCTGTTAATAAAAAAATAGATGCGTTAATTCTTGATGGTGCCATTAGTACAGTTCCAGAATTAGTAGATAACTTGATGCCAACTTGGTCAAAACCATTTTATTCCGTTAATTTGTCACCTGAATTAGCGGAAATAAATAATGTCGATTTCATTAAAGAATATAATAAACCATTACTTTTCTTGATTGGTGAAGATGACTCAACTACTCCAGTGATAAACTCGAAAGAACTTTACAATATATCTTCAAGTCAGATTAAGGTTTTGGCTATCATACCCAATACTGAGCATGGCGAAACAATGAGAAAAGACAAAGCAATAAAAGCATATCAGGACTTTATTAATAAATTAATTTGCTGTAAAAACGGCTAACAACACTCTAAAGGACAAATAACAGTTGGTTTTTGCTCTTTCGTCGCCTATTTTAACCAACTATTATTTGCCTCTTAGTGAGGCGTTGAGGCTGTAGAATAACTAATTCAGCCAAAATCACTAAATTTTTGTGTTCCTGTATCGCGCTTTAGACGATTTACTCGATATAGGTAATGCATTTTTCACCCCGATTTTCAGAGGGAATTCATAATAAACGAGTTATTCTACAAGCTCGTTACCGATACAAAACCTAATCCACAGTGTTAAGTGTCTTTAAAAGCTAATGTCTCGAATCTAGCATTTTTTAGCATTCAGAGACAAAAAGCTATCGATGGATTTGAACTTGAAGCGGACGTTAGGGTTAACGAGTTGCTAACTTCCCATAGCGTACCAATAAATCAGGTTTCAACTTTATTTGGAGTCTTTTTGGTACTTTTTGAATAAATAAAACTTACCGCTAAATTTGTTGCTATTTTTATTCACAAAAGCCCATTTATGCTCAACGGTATGAATAGGCTTGCATAGAGTTTTTGTTTCGATCTTTATTTAGCTTTACACTAGGCGGTGTTTACATAGCGTAATGGTTTAAAGTTAATCAGTAGTTAATCAGTGGTTAATCAGTAGTTAATCAGTAGTTAATACTAATCCAGAATAAAGGACAGCAGTCTCAAGTTTTAAACAAGTCTTTATAACTTGAAACTGAGTGACTAACTCAAGTGTATCGCAGGTAATATAACGTAAGAATCAGGGTGAAAAAAAGCGACTTTCGTCGCTTTAATAAAATTTACTTGGATATAAGGTTGTTGATATTTTAGTAAGCCCTACTTAACCTCGCTAAGGGGTAAATACATGGGCTCTATAGCTGTACTCGCTATAGAACCCATTAGCTTAGCTGTTATCTCAATGGCCTAGCGTGGGCTGCGGCTCTGAAAATAGTATTCATTAACATAATATTTAGTCCATCTAAATATGCCCTAGTGGTGGGCTCTTGGGTAAAAGCGATCACCATGCCTTGTTCCATAGGTTGATGAATAAGGTAAGGTTTATAAGCCAATTGCTTTTTATTTTCTGCCCATAAATAACCACTGGCTAACACATTTTCTGCATCAGTAAACCAAGCAAGGTTTTTACCTGACGCTAGTTTTATCGGCGCATATATATCGCTGCCATAGGCAATAGCGGTCAGCTTGTTATGTACCCCAACCGTTAGCCAATGTTCTTGATCAACTTCAATATTAGCCAAAACGCCGGCAACAAAGTCAGGTTTTTCTTTTGGGTTTTCACTGGCTGACACTAGCGCCTTTTTAGTGCTAAATAACTGCCCGTCAACCATGGACTCGCCTTCAACTTCTTTAACCTCTTTAGCTGCGTTTGATTTATCGTCTTTATTGTCTTTAAACGCGCGCTCTCTTTTAACATCTAACAAGGCAATATCATGCTCTGCAGCAAATTGCGTTGCACTACCCAGTGTGATCAATACACCACCACGCTTTACCCATTGCTTGATATTTTCAGCGCCACTGATGCCCAGCAACTCTTTATAGTCGCCCGAGGGTAAAATAAGCACTTGGTAATTCGATAGATTGGCACTTTTAAGCGTGTTGGTCCGTATTGCCGTCACGGGGTAATTAAACTGACGTTCAATAACGAAGCGAGTATTACCTGCACTTAGCGAACTCACGGGTTCGTCCCATGCCATAGCAATATTGGGTGCTGTCATGGTAACGGTATTGCTACTACCAAAACTGGGGCCTTGAGTAACCCAACTTGAATTAACCCCTTGCACTTGCGCGCCTGAAGCTTTGGCTATTTTCATTACTTTCGTCGCTAAGTCATCGTCATTAGTTCGCTTTTCGATGATCAAGGTACCGGCATTGTATGTTTTTTCAGCTAAGGTAAAAGCTTTATCCGCGCTTTTAACAATAATGTTTTGCTGCAGTGCTGCGGTTAAAAATCGACCAGCGGCCATATCGCCCCAAGACACCAAATAGGCAACGCTAGCGTCAGGATTAATCACCTTGCCGATAAGTGGGTCATCACTTTTAACTCTATGGCTTGCTACTTTCACGGCTTTCGAACAGGCGTCAACATCAACATCGAACATTAACGGTAATGACCAACCCGTAACATCATAGATTTCATCGGCTAATTTTCTTGCGCGTCGACGCTCTTGCTCTTTAACAAAGGCAGGTGCCATATCAACTTGCTTGGTAAAGGTGGTGGTAACAAAACGACCTTTAGGCTGAGCTGTATCAATAAAATAAGCACCGGCTTGATAGCTTTTACCACATTGTTTAAAGGCCTTTTCGGATTGTTTTACTTCAACGCCATGCTGCGCCATCAGTGTGGCAAGGCGATGACCTCCTGCGACGTTTCTGCGGTTAGGTAAAATATAGACCCGTTCTTTTTTATTTTTTTTACCCGCTGCAATCGCGCTGGTTTGATAATGGTAATAGTCATTAAGTAATTTATCGTGACGGTCAGCAACACCTTCCGCTGTAGAAATTGAAGCAACAAAATGTCGTTGAACGGTATCTTTATAGGTTAACGTTTCACCGGTCTGCTTTTTAAAGATCTCACCTCTTGCAGAAGAAACCTCATAGGTTGACGCAGATGCACCATAAAATGTTGGCCAACTATCACCATAACCTGGATAAAAAGCGTCAAAGACTTCACGAGTAAAATAATCAAAACCTAGACGGTCAAAATGTTTGCCATGGTTTTTACCAATAGCGGTCATGTTATCAATTTGAGTTTGTGTCATGTGCGGGTTAAAAGGCTGTGCTGCGGGTGAAAAGTAATAACTGCTGTCACCGCCCATTTCATGTAAATCAATCACCACTAATGGCCGATAATGATTCATCACACGAATACGGCCTGCGGTTTCAGGTTGTGTTATCGCTAACCAATCTCTGTTCATGTCAAATAGATAATGGTTTGAACGGCCACTTGGCCAAGGTTCGTTATGCTCAGCGCTTAATCTGTCGGCACTGTGTTCCATGCCTACGGTGGCGTAATAGCGACTGGTAAATCGGCTGCGCCCATCTGGATTTTGTAAAGGATCAATAAAAACGATGGTGTTTTTTAAAATTTTACGATTAGTCGCTTCATTGGGCGCGGCTAATAAATGATAAGCGGTCATCATCGCTGCATCCGTGCTACTAATTTCATTGCCATGAACGCCATAGCCTAACCATACTGAAGCAGGCAGTTGAGCAATTAACTGTTTTGCCGCCTCTTTATCGGTGATGCGTGGATCAGAAAGCTTTTGCATTTTATTGGCAAAATCATCTAAATTATCAATAACATCACTTTTACCAATAGCGACATAAATAAGCTTACGGCCTTCCCATGTACGACCGTACTCAAATAATTTAATTTGCTTGGGCGCTGCACGTTCAAGCGCTTCAAAGTAGCGCAGCATATCACCATAATGAGTAATTTTTTCGCCAACGTCATAACCTAAAACGTCGGTAAAAGTGGGTATTGAGTTATCATATTCACTGCCAGGCCACATCTGTTCGGCACTATTGGCTAAAAGTGTAAACGAGCAAACAAAGCTGATCAGGAGTGAAAAAAGTAATGGGGAGCATTTTTTTAGCATATTATTTCTCGTTCATGAGTCTGAATTAAGCTCAGAAGTTAAGTGTGTCGACTTAACGAAAATATTACGCGAAAAATAGCCTAACTAGCGAATTTATCGATGAAATTTATAAAATATCAGTTGAATGCCCTTCTGACCCCATAACTTGTCGCTAAAACTAAAAGCTATAAAAATTTTTAGCTGACATTCAGTGCTTTAACCTATTGCCACAGAAAGCACTTAGTGAAGTGGCTATGTATATAATATATAACCCCTTCACTATACCGTTTCAGCGCTAAGTAAAGAAAGTAGATTAAGGCGTAATAACAGCCTTAGTTACTGTATAAACATTTAAGGTAGTCATGTGCAACATCACTCCACAAATACCTTGATTTAAAAGCATTAGTTGAGATTTTAGTCCAACTTTTTGGGCTTTTTTGTTTTATTGCTAATACCGACTGAAAACGGCTGAGCATATTTTCAGCTTGTTGTAGCGGATTATCGCCATTGAAGGTAAAACCGTTTTTATTATCGCTTATTGTGTCACTCAAGCCACCTACGCTGTGCGCTAAACAGGGTTGTCCTGCTCGCATTGCCAACATTTGACTGATACCACAAGGTTCAAATGAGCTTGGCATTAAGAATAAATCGCCAGAATTATACATACTGAACGATAACGCTTCTGAGTAGCCTTTTAAGAAAATAAAATTACTATGCTTCGAGGCTACCTGGGCTAAAAATTCTTCTAGCTTATTATCGCCACTGCCTAATAAGATAAAAACCCCCTTATCGGACAATAGTGTTAATAACTGCTCTAACGCGGTTTCGCCATTGGCCATTACTTGTTGAAAAATCCGTACCTTTTGATCGGTAATGCGTCCAACTGACGTTAACACTAAAGGCGGTTTTTTATGCTTTTTCGTGGCCAGTTGTTTTAAGCGCGTTATCGCGATTAAATGTGCGTTATCAACTAAAGGCTTATCGGCTAGCCACTTAATAACTTCCTGTTCACAAAGCGTCATTAAATCTGTTAAGTTAAGGCGAACATTGACTTTATCTGGGTATTCGCAACCATTCAATATACCGTGCAAGCGTCCTGTAGCAGCGGCATGGCGCAAGTCATTTTCTAAACCTTCACCGCCATAATAGCCATGTTGGTCATTACTGGGTAATAATATTTCTTTGGCGTAAGTCGGTGACACTGCGTGGACTTTATCTGACAAATTAATGCCAGAACGCATCGGGTTATAACAGTTGTGGTATCTAGGATCCTTGATTTGGTTTTCATCGAAAGCTAAGTCAGGAAACCAAGCCTTTAATGATGATTCATCGCCATCAAGGGGTCTAATACCTTGCAGTGCTATATTGTGAATGGTGTAAACGGTTTTAATGGCTTTTAAGGCTTGATATTGGGGATCGTATGCGCGCAATACTGACACCATAGCGGTATGCCAGTCGTGTAAGTGTATTACGTCAATTTTACCAAAAACATCACTGATAACCGCTTTAGCCACCGCGGCGCTAAATAAGGCAAACTTGCTGGCGTCAGAGGCAAAAGGTCGATTACTGGGGTCATCACAGTAAATTTCACCTATGCCACCAATGGCAAACAAAGGATGTTCAATGACCCATTGCGTCACTTTTTTTGCTGACGTGTCTGATAAAGAGCCTGATGAAATCGTTGACGATGGTGTTAATGAAATTTTGAAAATATCAACAGTTTGCGCTTGTCCACCAAACATAACCTCTAATGCTGTCACATGTTGGGCACCGGCAAGCTTAGAAAAGCTACCATAACCTGGCATGACCACATCAACCTCTTGACCTATTTTGGCTAAAGCGAGTGGAATATCTCGAACTACGTCACCAATACCACCAACTTTTCCGCGCGGTAAAGCGTCATTTTCTGCCGCCGCCATTAATATTTTCATTTCAATACCTTTCATCTGTTCTTATATTGTTGGTTGTTTTTTCAGCAGTATGCTTATAGCGCTATACTTAAAAAATAGCCTAACAAACTCATTATAAAGCTAATTTTAGTAGGCCATTGCCATCACATTATCAGCGTTATGTGATCACGTCAGGCTTTTCTCTGCCGGTAAATTGTTTAATGCCTGCTACCGTTTCTGCTACTTGAATTAACTCACTAAGGGCTTGCTGTGTTTCTTGTGCTAACAGCGCTGGATCCTGCTGGTAACAATCTAAGTAAACTCTTAACGTTGCCCCTTGCGTACCTGTACCTGAAAGCCTGAAAACAATACGTCCACCATTGTCTAAATAAAGTCGAACGCCTTGTTCAGTAGTTTTACTCTTATCAACGGGATCAATATATTGAAAGTCATCTGCAGAAGTTATTTTAACACCCGCAATGACCTGGCCTGGTAACGAAGCAAGTTTTGCTTTTAATTGACCGATCATGCTTTGTGCATTGTCACTGTCAACCGCTTCATAATCATGGCGAGTAAAATAATCACGGCCATATTGCAACCAATGGTTTTTAACAATTTCACTGACCGGCTGTTTTTTTACTGCGATTAAGTTCAGCCAAAACAATACCGCCCATAAACCATCTTTTTCTCTGATATGATCAGAACCCGTACCGAAGCTTTCTTCGCCGCATAAGGTGATTTTACCTGCATCTAATAAATTACCGAAGAACTTCCAACCGGTTGGTGTTTCATAACAGGGTATATTCATCGCTTTGGCTACTCGATCAACCGCTCTACTGGTTGGCATTGAACGAGCAACACCCGCAATACCGTCAGCGTAAGCCGGTATTAAATCAGCATTGGCGGTTAATATCGCCAAACTATCGCACGGATTAATATAGAACTGCTTACCCAATACCATATTGCGATCGCCATCACCATCTGAGGCGGCGCCAAAATCAAAGGGATCATCACCATATAATAAAGCCACAAGCTCATGAGCATGCACTAGGTTAGGATCGGGATGACCACCACCAAAGTCGGTTAATGGCACACCATTAATCACAGAGCCAGCTGGCGCACCTAAGCGTTTTTCAAGTATTTCTTTGGCATAAGGGCCGTTAACTGCATGCATAGCATCGAAACATAGACGAAAATCGCCTTGTGCAAGCAAGCGCTTCATAGCCATAAAATCAAACATCGACTCCATCAAATTGGCATAATCATTAACGGGATCAATAATATCAATTTTACACTGTGCTATTTGCACTGTACCGAGTTGGTCAAGTTCAACATCATTAGCATCAATACTCAGGTATTGCTCCATAGATAAGGTTTGTTGAAAAATTGCATCGGTTAATTTTTCAGGCGCAGGTCCACCATTTTCGCCATTGAATTTAATCCCAAAGTCTTCATCTGGTCCTCCAGGGTTATGACTAGCGGATAAAATAATACCACCACAAGCTTGGTTTTTTCTGATCACACAAGAGGCTGCCGGTGTTGATAATATGCCACCCTGACCGACCAAAATATGAGTAAATCCATTGGCAACCGCCATGCGGATAATCACTTGTATCGCTTCGCGGTTATAAAATCGTCCATCTCCGCCTAATACCAGTTTTTTGCCGGTACAAGGCGCAATGGTATTAAAAACTGCTTGTACAAAATTTTCCAAGTAACCTGTTTGCTGGAACTGCGTCACTTTCTTTCTTAGGCCCGAAGTACCAGGTTTTTGATCGGTAAATGCTTGAGTCTTTATTTTCTTGCTTTGCTGCACTTGCTTCACTTGCTCAGTGGTCATAACTTACCCTTAAAAATAATCTGTCTTTAACTAGAGTCACCTGTAGGTTGAACTTTAGTCCATCAGGTTAAATAAAATTTAACTGCTCTGCTATCAATCCTGGTCGAAAATGCTGGTCAAAAAAACGCTGTAATTTTTTTGGCCCAGCACATTAATGGCCTGCTTAACGTTTGACGGACTGAAGTCCGATCTACAAAACACTTGCCCAACGCCGCATTATCACTCCTAATCACTAGAAAGATAATGCTAACTGCCGATCAATTTATGACGGCAATTTATGACTGCAACTTAGTCTTTTGCTTGCCATTCAAAAATCATGGTCGCTAAAGGAGGAACAGACATAATAACTAGGTTTTCTTGACCTGCGTAAGGCTCATTTACCGAGTAGACACCGCCGCCATTGCCGATATTACTACCGCCATAGTTGCTGCTGTCAGTATTTAAACATTCTCGATAAAAACCAGACAAAGGCACTCCGACACAAAAATTTTCGTAGCTGCTTGGTGTCAAATTAACAACAACCAAAGCGGGTGCCGTGCCTGCTTGCCCTTTTCTTAAATAAATCAATATTGATTGTTTATTATTTTGTGAGTCTAGCCATTCAAAACCACTATTATCGCAGTCAAGCTCATATAACGCTGGGATATTTCGATAAGTGTGATTAAGATCTTTAATCAGCGTTTGTACGCCTTTATGATTAGCATGCTCAAGTAAATGCCAATCTAAACTTTGGTCATGATTCCATTCTTCACGTTGAGCAAATTCACAGCCCATAAACAATAACTTTTTCCCGGGATGAGTCCACATAAAGCCGTAATACGCGCGTAAGTTGGCAAACTTTTGCCAATCATCGCCCGGCATTTTATTCAGTAGTGAACCTTTACCATGCACGACTTCATCATGACTAATAGGCAAAACAAAGTTCTCACTAAAACTGTAAACTAAACCGAAGGTCATTTCGCTGTGATGATGTTGACGATGAATGGGATCACGCGCCATAAACTTTAACGTGTCATTCATCCAACCCATGTTCCATTTAAAGCCAAAGCCTAAACCACCAGCGTCAACCGGTTTAGACACACCGGGCCAAGCGGTTGATTCTTCAGCAATCATCATAACACCAGGATGTTTTGCATAAGAGCGAGTATTAACCTGTTGTAATAATTCAATCGCTTCTAAGTTTTCTCTGCCGCCATGAATATTAGGTAACCACTCGCCCGCTTCTCGGCTGTAATCTAAATACAACATAGAGGCAACGGCATCAACGCGTAAGCCATCGATATGGAATTGGTCTAGCCAATAAATAGCATTACTGATCAAATAGCTTTGTACTTCTGCGCGACCGTAGTTATAAATAAGGGTCTGCCAATCGGGATGAAAACCTTTGCGAACATCTTCGTGTTCATAAAGACAAGTGCCATCAAAGTTACCCGTACCATGCTTATCCGTTGGAAAATGTCCCGGTACCCAATCCAGTAGTAAACCAATACCAGAGCGGTGACAACAATCAACAAAAAATTTAAAGTCATCACTACTACCAAAACGTGCCGTAGGTGCGAAAAGTCCAATCGGTTGATAACCCCATGAACCGTCAAAAGGGTATTCACTTACTGGCATAAGTTGCAGATGGGTAAAGCCCATTTCTACGGCATAAGGGACTAATTGCTCAGCTAATTCACGGTAAGTTAAATAACTTGGTGCGTGAATATGATCGGCATTATTTTCTTGGTTTCTTTTCCAAGATCCTAAATGCACTTCGTAAATAGAAACCGCGCCATTATAATGATTAGATGACCTGTCGCGTTCATTTATCCACTGCTGGTCTTGCCATTGATAGTCACTGTTTTGCATAACTTTAGACGCAGTTTCAGGGGCAAGTTGCATAGAAAAAGTATAGGGATCAGCTTTTAAAGGTTGAATTTGAAAGTTTTGATCGGCTATTTCGTATTTATAACTGGCACTAGCAGCAACATTAGGGAGAAATATTTCCCAAACGCCAGAGCCTTGATGTTTGCGCATGACATGACGTCGACCATCCCAAAAGTTAAAATCGCCTACTACAGAAACACGAGACGCGTTAGGCGCCCACAAAACAAAATGCGTTCCTTGGACATTACCTACTGTCACTTCATGCGAGCCCATCCATTGATAGGTTTGTTCGTCAGTACCTTCACAAAAAAGGTATAAGTCTTGATGCGTTAATAAAGAGGGATAACGATATGGGTCATCAACAATAACGCTTTCGTTTTTATAATAAACGCGTAAACGGTAATCAAATGCATTTCTTCTTCGGCCTAATTTTCCTTCAAAAAGTCCAGCTTGATCAACGCTATTGAGTGTTGCCACCAATTTATCATTTTTGCTATCGATTACTTCGACACTGAGTGCCTCAGGTAAAAAAGCTCGCACAATTAACCCGCTCGCTGTTGGGTGATTATGCATGCCTAAGACAGAAAAAACATCTTGATGTTGCAGATTAACTATTGCTTTAACCGATTCGTTATCTAACAAGCTTTTTGCTAGGTTATTCATTGTGTCTTCCTAGTATATCGTTAACTCTTTATGTGATTACTTTTACCAACCTAGAATTCATGACTTTAAAATAAATCATTAAAAACAAAAGATTAATTGTAATTAATCAAAATAAAACCTAAAGATTTACTCACGATAGTTCATGACAAACTAACCTTTGTAAACTGCTATAAAAGTTAAGTAAAATTGATAATAACGTAGGTAATTTCATCAACATTCGAAATTACCCGTTAAATTAATAATACTTATCACTAACTAGTTAGTAGGCTTCTCTAGTTTTTCAAGCATATCTCTAGTGACTAAAACCACGCCTTTACTAGTAACCCTAAAGCCATTCGCACGGTCATCATCATGATTTATGCCAATTTCCATACCTTCTGGAATAACACAACTTCGATCGATAATAGCTTTTTTAATTTTACTGTTACGATTAATAATAACCCCAGGTAAAACAACGGATTCATCAATATCACAATAAGAGTTAACTCTTACTTTTGAAAATAACAAAGAGCGTTTCACTGTAGAACCCGAGACAACAACGCCGCCAGATACTGTAGAGTCAATCGCTATACCGCGACGATTGTCTTGGTCAAAAACAAATTTAGCCGGGGCAGTTTGTTCTTGGTAAGTCCAAATAGGCCAATTTTCATCATACATATTCAGTTGCGGCTCTGGAGCAACTAATTCCATATTAGCTTCCCAGAAAGAATCTAAAGTACCCACATCGCGCCAATAAGGTTGTTTTTCGCTATCAGGGTCTTTAAATGGAAAGGCAAATACCCGATGAGATTTGATTATTTTAGGAATAATGTCATTACCAAAATCGCCACTTGAGCCTTCTTCTGCGGCATCTTTTTCTAGTTGCTCAAATAAAAACTCAGTATTAAAAACATAGTTACCCATTGACGCTAGTGTAACGCCAGGTTTACCAGGCACTTCAGATGGATTGGCCGGTTTTTCATCAAATCGACAAACACGACTGTCTTCATCAACGGTCATTACACCGAACTGACCCGCCGCTTCTTCAACCGAGGTTTCAATACAACAAACGGTCATATCAGCTTCACTAGCAACATGCTGCGCCAGTAATGGACCATAATCCATACGATAAACATGATCACCTGATAAAATCATGACGTATTTTGGCAATTCATGTCTGATAATATCAATGTTTTGAAAAACAGCATCTGCCGTGCCTAGATACCAACCTTCGCCTTTTTGCTGTGATGCCGGTAAAATTTCAATTGACTCACCTAATTCTTTTTTAAAGTGTCCCCAGCCACGGCTGATATGACGAATCAGCGAGTGTGATTTATACTGAGTTGCAATACCAACGCGTCTAATACCTGAATTAATACAGTTAGATAAAGGAAAATCGATGATCCTAAATTTACCACCAAAAAACGTTGCCGGCTTAGCTCTTTTGTCTGTTAGTTCATACAATCGTGAACCTCGGCCCCCCGCCAAAACCAACGCATAAGTTTCTTTTGTTAAACTACTTATTCTTCTTTCTACATAATTGGGCATAACTTATCCTCTATAAAACATTAAGTAACGTTCAAAAAATAGCGTTTTACTTTTTAACTAAGTAAATGACTAAAGCTTCCATATTTCATCTCGATATTGCCTGATCGTATGATCGCTCGAAAATACACCACTAGCTGCAGTGTTTAAAATACTCATTTTGGTCCACAAGGTTTGATCGTTATAAGCTTTATCAACAAGGCGTTGAGCTTGAAAATAACTGTCAAAATCATAAGCGGTTAACCACATATCATCTGGATTACGAATAGCATTAATAATTGAATCGAAAATACAGGGTTCAAATAAATTAAAGTGACCACTTTCTAACAAGTGCATTACCGCCGATAACGTTGCAGAATTAGCGATAATGTCGTTAGGTTGATAATTTGCTCGAATATCTGAAATTTCGTGAGCTTGAGCGCCGAATAAGAAAAAGTTTTCTGCGCCAACGGCATCTCTAATTTCAATGTTTGCGCCATCTAATGTCCCTATGGTTAGCGCACCATTCATCATAAACTTCATGTTACCCGTACCTGAGGCTTCTTTACCTGCCGTTGATATTTGCTCAGACAAATCAGTTGCAGGGCAAATAATTTCCATCGCAGAAACATTGTAGTTCGGTACAAAAGCAACTTTTAAGTACTTAGCCGCTTTAGGGTCTAAATTGATGGTGTCAGCGACATTATTAATCAGTTTAATAATCTCCTTCGCCATCACATAGCCTGGAGCCGCTTTACCGCCAATAAGTACGCAACGCGGGGTAATATCTGCGGTATCGCCTTTACGAATACGATCATACAAGCCAATAACATGTAAAATATTCAGTAGTTGGCGTTTGTATTCATGAATACGTTTAACTTGCACATCAAACATCATATCAACACCAAACTTAACGCCTGTTGCTTGTTCTACATAGTCAGCTAAAACGGCTTTATTGGCCTGTTTACTTGCTCGCCATTTTTCTTGAAAAGCATGCTCTTCTGCAAATTTACTTAATTGAGCAACATGAGCAAAATCAGCAACCCAGCCTTTATCAATTTTACTTGAGATAAGTTTAGCTAAACTGGTATTGCAATGAGATAACCAACGGCGTGGAGTAACACCATTAGTTTTATTATTGAATTTTTCAGGCCAAAGTTGGTAAAAGTTATTAAATAATCCGGCTTTTAACAGTTTAGTATGCAAAGCCGCCACACCATTAACTGAATAACTACCCACAATCGCTAAGTGTGCCATACGTACCTGTGGTTCATGGCCTTCTTCAATTAATGACAATGCTTGTTGCTTACTGGTATTTCCAGGCCATGCAACAGCAACCTGTTGAAGAAAGCGGGCATTAATTTCATAAATAATTTCTAAAATACGCGGTATTAGCTTAGCGAATAAACTAACAGGCCACTTCTCTAACGCTTCAGGTAATAGCGTATGATTGGTGTAGGCCATTGTTTGTGAAGTAATATTCCATGCGTCATCCCATGACATAAAATAGTCATCAATCAAAATACGCATTAATTCAGCAACAGCAATGCTTGGATGGGTATCGTTGAGCTGAAAACTATTCAGTTCAACAAATTGATCAAAGTTGTCACCACAATTTTCAACATAACTATTAATCGTATCTTGCAGAGATGCTGAAGATAAAAAGTATTGTTGTCTTAGGCGCAGTTCTTTGCCATTTTCACTACTGTCGTTTGGATAAAGTACCATAGTGATTTGTTCAGCTAGATTTTTTTTAGCGACCGATTCAGTATAACTACCGGCGTTAAATTCATCTAAATCAAATTCATCTGTCGCTTCAGACTTCCATAATCTTAAGGTATTAACAATACCATTTTGATAGCCAGGAATCGGCATATCATAAGGCACGGCAAGCACGTCTTGAGTATTATTCCATTGGCGATGCTGTTGCCCATTGCGCTCTTTAATCACATCAACATGACCAAAAAATTTAACTCTGATAGTTTTTTCAGGTGCGGCTATTTCCCATGGATTACCATTACGTAACCAATTATCAGGATGCTCAACTTGCGCGCCATTTTTAATTTCTTGATTGAACATGCCGTATTCATAACGAATACCGTAGCCTATGACGGGTAAAGACAAACTTGCACAGCTATCTAAGAAACAGGCCGCTAAACGTCCTAGACCACCATTACCTAGGCCAGCGTCATGTTCTGCTTGTTCAACATCTTCTAACTCACAGCAATAACCTTTTAAAGCATCACGAACGGTATCATCTAAATCTAAATTTAAAATAGCGTTATTCAGTGTGCGACCCATTAAAAATTCTAATGAAATATAACCCACACGACGCTGATGACCTCGAGATTCCCTAGTTTCTCGCCATTGTGCAACTAAACGATCACGAATAGTGATGGCGAGCGCGTTATAAAGGTATAAGTGAGACTTTTGCATTTTGTCACGACCTAATGAAAAATGAAAATGTCGAGCTAAGTCTTCTGAAAAGGTGTGCTCATTCATCAGAACACTCCCATCTGATGCAGTAATTTCGCATTGAGTATTTTTTTTATTCATCAATCAGTACATCCTATTTATTTTTATAATCAATTATTTAATAAAACAATTGTTGAAAATGGTGCCATGGTAATCAGTCGTTCTGCCGGTATATTTCGTACTTCTGCTTGCTCACTGCTCGACGTTGTATCAATCATAACTTGCCAGTGCTTTACGGTATCAATCTCTGGCAATTGAAATTCTATCGGCTCTGAACCGGCATGAAAAAGGCAGAGAATAACCGGCGTATCTGGCGCTTTCTCTTGTATTAAATAACCTAATGTTGCCGCATGATGAGAATGCCAATGATCTTTTTGCATTTCGAATCCTGACGGATGGAACCAAGTGATATCCACGGCAGATTTCTCATCATCTTTATGAATAAAACGATCATGGGTTAAGATAGAAAAGCGTTTTCTGAGTTCAGTCAAGCTCGCGGTAAATAATTTAAGTTCTTGCGCATAAAGCGCGTTTTCATCCCAATCTAACCAATTTATTTCATTGTCTTGGCAATAAGCATTGTTATTGCCCTGTTGACTACGCCCTATTTCATCTCCTGCCAGTAGCATAGGTACGCCTTGAGACAACATGAGCGTTGCCATCATGTTTTTTATTTGCCGTAATCTAAGCGACAAAATTTCCTCATCACTAGTTTCACCTTCTATGCCGTAATTATGAGCAAAATTATCGGAATGACCATCGCGATTGTTTTCACCGTTGGCTTCATTATGACGGTCTTGATAACTGACTAAATCACGTAAAGTATTACCATCATGACTGCAAAGAAAATTGATGCTAGCAAAGGGTTGGCGACCACTGTGTTCAAAAATATCACTTGAGCCATGAATTCTGCGGGCAAACTCAGGCAACAAGCCTTTATCGCCTCGCCAATAACGTCTCATGGTATCTCGATAACGGTCGTTCCATTCAGACCACGGCGATGGAAACCCGCCTAATTGGTAGCCTCCGGGACCAATATCCCATGGCTCGGCAATCATTTTTACACTATTGAGAATGGGATCTTGTAAAACAGCGTCTAAAAAGCCATTACTTTTATCAAAACCATGTAGCTCTCGCCCTAAAATAGTGGCTAAATCAAACCTAAAGCCGTCAACACCCATCACCTGAACCCAATAACGTAAACTGTCCATCACCATTTGCAATACACGGGGATGACTAATGTTCAGGGTATTTCCACAGCCAGTGTCGTTAATGTAATATCGGGGTTCAGCAGAATTTAAGCGATAGTAAGAAAGGTTATCTATGCCTCTAAAGCTTAACGTTGGCCCTAATCTATTCCCCTCACACGTATGGTTGTAAACCACATCAATTAACACTTCAAAACCCGCCTGATGCAGTTCATCAACCATGCGTTGAAAATCAAGTATTTGATTATGGTTTAAGTAATCTTGATGGGGCACAAAAAACGCCAGTGAGTTATAGCCCCAATAATTAGACAATTTTTTGTCAGTTAAAAATTGCTCTGAAATGAATTGCTGTACCGGTAGTAATTCTATCGTTGTGATACCAATAGCACGATAATGAGCGATCATCGCCGGATGACTAATACCTAAAAAAGAACCGCGTAAGTGTTCAGGTACTTGAGGGTTAAGTGCCGTTAGGCCTTTAACATGACCTTCGTAAATAACGGTGTTTTTCCACGCGATGGGCTTTCTTTGTACAAGCGTTGCAGAGACGTCAGTAACCACAGCTTTGAGCATTACATCGGCATTATCTCTAGCATCAAACGATAAATCTTTTTTAGGATCATTTACATTATAAGCAAAGTGACGCTCTGACCATGAAAAGTTACCTGTTAATGCTTTTGCATAGGGATCTAACAATAATTTATGATGATTAAAGCGATGACCAAACTCTGGATTATAAGGCCCATAAACGCGATAACCATAAACTAACCCGGCTTTAGCGCCTTTAAGAAAGCCATGCCAAATATCATGTTCACGCTGGGGTAAAACAAAACGTTTTAATTCTTTGTTGCCATATTGGTCAAAAATACACAGTTCAATTTTTTCCGCATGAGCTGAAAAAATAGCAAAATTAACCCCAGTTTCAGTAACAGTGGCGCCTATTGGATAGACACTGCCGGGCTCCATTCTATAATGTTCCATGTTGCTCCAGTAACGTAAGACAGATGACTATCGTTTAATTTATACAGAGTGCCATCTTAATTAAAGTAATAAATTAGAGTAATAAATTAAAGTTTGTTATAAATTAAATCATCAAAAGCTAAACTTGAAGTAAACATTTGCTTTCGATTTTAGTCCATTAAAATAGTGTTCATCGTTTATAAAATAAAAGACAAAGGCTTTATTCAATACTTGCCCAACATAACCATTGTTTCAGTTACATTTTAAGGCGTAGTGACTACGACACTATTTTCACTGCCAAATTCATTGGGTAAGTATTGGTCAGCTTGATAATCATTTTCCCACTCAGTAGCATTTAAAAGGTAACGAAAATGAAAAATGCCCCCTTTAGGTAATCTCAGCTTGGTTTTAAAACTCTGTGTTTTTTTATTAAACTTCATTTCAATAGCTTGCCAGTCATTAAAATCACCCACGAGTGCGGCTGTTGTTACGTCACTTCTATTAAATTCAAAAGTGACTTCAGTTTCATCTTTAGTTTTAAAAAATTTCTTAGTTAGCATTGTTATTCTCCATAAATAATGCACTAATTGATCTGAAATCAGTGATTTCGCTTTATTTAAGTGCTAAATTTTACGACTAATTGCCCATAATGCGCGTTGTCGGTTGCAATAGTCATTTATATATCGCCATGATAGAACAGTATAAATCGAGTCAATTATAAAAACTAACCAGCATCATTAAAGTGATTTTACTATTTTGCTTATGATGTAATTTTATTTTGTTGTAAAATTATGTAAAAAAATTACATTTAATAAGTTAACAGCTAAAAAAGTACTGTTAAAAGCTTTTATTGCTGTAATTCTAAACTATAAATTGTTAAAATTACAACAAAATGTAATTTTATTTCATAATAAAAAAGAGAGTTTACATGAGTCTCATCGAACAATTAGCCGATTTAGTGGGTTTTCACTCAAGTTACACCGGGACATTTGGCGATCAAGTGTATGCTAAAGACCAAGCGAAACGGGCGTTGTTAAAAGCAATGGGTTTTGAATTGGATGACAAGTCATTAACTGAATCAATCGCTTTTTTAAAGCAAAGTCAATGGCTTAATATATTACCTGTTGTTCATATTGCTAAACTTGAAGAACAGCAACATGTGATTAAAGTCAGTCTGCCTAAAATGGGCAAGTTATTACTCAATTGGAAGGTAACACCTGAGGTAGGCAGTGAAATAGAGAGCAAAATAGCCAGTGAAGTCATAGGCTCGATTAACGTTGACGACATGCAAATTATTGCTGAGCAAAAAATAGCTGAAACACAATATTACCAATATTTATTAGTTTTACCTAAGGTTGAGCAAGGTTATTACCAACTAACTATAAGCTTTGGTGATGTTCAAGCGAGTTGTCCACTGCTCTATGCACCTAAAAACTGTTACAGCGCTCAAGAAGCTTCAGTGAATAAAATATGGGGCTACACTGCACAGCTGTATTCACTGCGTAGTAAAAATAATTGGGGCATAGGTGACTTTACTGATTTAGCTAAACTGGTTGAAACCTCAGCGCAGCAACAGGCCTCTGCTGTTGGATTAAATCCATTGCATCCGCTTTATCAACAAAATCCTGGCCATCGTAGCCCTTATTCACCATCAAGTCGTTGCTTTTTAAATCCACTCTATATAGATGTCACCAAGGTAGCCAACTTCGAATACTGTGAACTTGCACAAATAAAAGTAAAAACTAAAGCCTTTAAGCAAAACATTACCGATGCTAAAGCAAGTGATTTGATTGATTACTCTGCGGTTGCAAAACTTAAGTTTGAAATCACCGAGTTGTTGTTCGAAGATTTTTATCACTACGATACCAGTGCTAATAAAACCGATTGTTATAAAAAAATGTCAGTCGAGTTTGATCATTTTAAAAAAATAAATGGTCAAAAATTACAACGTTTTGCCACCTTCGATACTTTGTATGAGTATTTTAATATCGCGGATAAAAATGCTTATGGTTGGCAAGATTGGCCAACTAGCTTTCAAGATCCAGATAGTGAAGAGGTGTATAGATTTCAACTTGCTCATGCTGCACGCATTGAGTACTTTTGTTTCTTGCAATGGATAGCACATCAACAATTGAGTGCCGTCACTCAATATACAATCGACAAAGATATGGCCATTGGCTTATATCTTGACTTAGCGGTAGGCTGTGATGGCTCAGGCTTTGATGTTTGGTCTGATAAAGAACTTTATGTTACTGGTGCTTCAATCGGCGCACCACCTGATGGTATGAACCCGCTTGGACAAAATTGGGGATTAACACCGATTAACCCTGTCGCATTACAAAAACAGGGCTATCAGTCATTAGTAAAAGCACTTCGTAGTAGTATGCAATATGCCGGTGCTTTACGTATTGATCATATTTTAGGCTTAATGCGACAATATTGGGTAGCGCCAGGCATGGCAGCAAATGAAGGTGTTTATATTAACTTTCCTTGGGATGATATTTTACGGGTGATCGCCTTAGAGTCTCGTCGTAATCATTGCGTTGTGATTGGCGAAGACTTAGGTAATGTGCCTGAAGGGTTTAGCGAAACGATTCAAAATGCAGGTCTTTTATCTTTCAAAGTATTGTTTTTTGAGCGTTGGGAGTCTGGTTTATTCAAACGCCCTGAAAATTTCCCCACTCAATCAGTGATAACAGTTGCCACCCATGACACCGCAACATTAACGGGTTGGTGGCAAGGGCGAGATTTACAATGGCGTCAACAACTTAAGCTTTATCCTAATGATGAAGCCGGACATGCTGATAGAGATGCACGCGCCAGTGAACGTGAAAACCTGCTTGCAGCTTTAAACGATCTGCAAGTAATTGATATGAGCAAAGCGCCACCACTTGAACCCGCTCTGATGAATACCGAGCTGAGCATTGCTGTGCAAAAATATTTAGCCGCTTCGCCAAGTCATCTTCAACTCATTCCATTGGAAGATGCCTTAGAAATATCTGAACAAGTGAATATTCCAGGTACCATTGATCAGCACCCTAATTGGTTACAAAAATTACCAATAGCGCTAGAGGATTTTTCTCAAACCAGTTCAGTGAAAAAAATAGCTCAAGCGATGAATATAGCGAGGCCAAAATAAATAAATTTTTATAGCATATAAACTCTGCTGAAAGGTTTATAACTCAGTAAGCCTAACGAATAGTTCAACAAAATATAACTTTCATTGATTCTATTATGCCATTAAGTATCATATCCTGTGTCTTACTGGCTACTTTACCCTACCAGCAACCACTTGATATTGTTGGTAATCTCACTTAAAAATTATTTTTAATAACAACCCTATCATTGGTTATTTAAAAGCCTCTAAAACATTTTGCATCTAGCAGATTAAAAGCTTATTTCAGTTAGTGAATCGCTGTTGCATGTTGTTTTAATAAACCTTTTAATGAGGTAAAGTTCTCCAGGCAGCTCTCACAGATAGGATACTTTTTAGCAAACATTAAAATAGGTGATAAGGTTAGCCTAAGGCCATTAAAAGCGGTAACTTTCGCATCTTCTTCTGCGTTTTCTGAGTTAGCTATATTGAGTAAATATTCATGTGGAACTGTTAGAAATTTCAACGATAATTCCAAATGGTTGGTTGACTCGTACAAAGCTGATAAATTATGACAAGCGCAAATCCAAGCCATCAGTGTTTTGGTGCACATAGGATGATTACGATAAGATAACGCCAATAAATTATAGGCTTCACTATAAAACAACTCTGCTTGGCTCCACTCTTGATCATGAAAGGACTCATTGCCCCGTTGTAATAATGATTGCCACTGTTTATCTTCCATTTGCGAATCCTTTATATTTTTGATATCTGTAACAACGCGTTGTTTACTTATCTCCACGACAGCTCCTTTAATTCAGTCATTAATCTCTCATCTTTTATTGTCATTCTTACGAACAACCAACAATACAAATGATAATCATTATCATTATCATTTGTATTGTCAAATAAAGTGAGCAAACTTTTTAATCGCATTTTTCACCATCGACTTATTAAACGCTTTTGAATAGAGATAAATACTCTTAGATGCTATAAAAAAAATAAATAAAAACAGAAAGGTTTTATCAATAACCCAGTATTAAAAAGACTTACGACATTGCGTATTAAGCCTTTTATATAATTAATTATTTTTGATGATGAGGTAACTAAAAGGCGTAGATTTAGGTGAAAGGTACAGTAATAAAACCGCTAATTTATATCAAAAAATTTTTTATATTGAAACATAGTTTACTGGTCATAAAAAAGCAGGGTTATAAGTATTAATTGTCATAAAATTAATAAGGGCCTGCCAACTCTCATTGACATGCCCTTAACTTATTCTGTGGTCGTTGTTATCTAGCTGATATGCTTATAACAATCTCACTCATTATCTGATCATTTTTACTGGTTAAAATAACCCACTACTGCGTCATTTATTTAATAATTAGCACGGCTATTTTTGTTATTTATACGCTAATCGTTAACAAAAAGCCTGAAGGCCTGTAATGGCACGACCTAAAATTAGCGCATGAACATCATGTGTACCTTCGTAAGTATTAACCGCTTCAAGGTTCATCATATGACGAATTACGCCATATTCATCACTAATACCATTGCCACCGTGCATATCACGAGCAACACGAGCTATATCAAGTGACTTACCACAGTTATTACGTTTCATTAATGAGATTAATTCAACCGGACATTGATCCGCATCCATTAAACGGCCCATTTGTAAGCAGCCCTGTAAACCAAGCGATATCTCAGTTTGCATATCAGCAAGTTTCTTTTGAATGAGCTGATTAGCCGATAGAGGACGACCAAATTGTTCGCGATCTGCGGTGTAGTTTCTCGCTGAATTAAAGCAAAACTCTGCCGCGCCTAATGAGCCCCAAGCAATACCATAACGCGCTTTGTTTAAACAACCAAAAGGCCCAGCTAACCCTGTAATTTCAGGGAACATATTTTCAGCAGGCACAAAAACGTTATCCATAACAATTTCGCCGGTTATTGAAGCACGTAAAGAGAATTTACCTTCAATTTTTGGCGCAGATAAACCATTCATACCTTTTTCAAGCACAAAGCCACGAATTTTACCCTCAAGTTTTGCCCAAACCACAAAAACATCCGCGATAGGTGAATTCGTGATCCACATTTTATTACCCGTTACGCAGTAACCACCCTCGACTTTCTTAGCGTGAGTGGTCATAGAAGCTGGATCGCTACCTGAATTAGGCTCAGTCAAACCAAAACAGCCAACCCATTCACCTGAAGCAAGTTTAGGCAAATACTTCATACGTTGTTCTTCACTGCCATAAGCATAGATCGGGTGCATAACCAATGACGATTGCACACTCATCGCGCTGCGGTAACCACTATCAACGCGCTCTACTTCACGAGCAATTAAACCATAGCTGACATAATTGACTTCACTGCCACCATATTGAGCGGGTAAAGTAGCACCCAATAAGCCTAACTGACCTAACTCACGCATTATTTCGCGATCAAAGTGTTCATGTCTATTGGCTTCAAGCACACGTGGTTGAAGTTTATCTTGGCAATAGTCATAGGCAGAATCGCGGATCATACGCTCTTCTTCAGTGAGTTGACTATCAAGAAACATCGGATCTTGCCAGTTAAAAGCAGTTAATTTTTGACTCATAGGATTACCCTGTATGCAGTGTTTTGCAGTAATGGTTTGATTTATTATTCTACTCTATCCTTAAAGCATAAATAAATATAATATATAGTTATTATATTTTTCATAACTTTTACTTATAGCGCTTACTCATATGAATTTGAAACGTCTTGAATATTTTTGTCAATTAGCCGTACTGGGCAACTTTACACGGGCAGCACATAAAATAGGCATTGCTCAACCCGCATTGACTATCGCTATTCAAAAGCTAGAACAAGAAGTTGGACTCAAATTAATTAACCGTGCGGAAAAAAACGCTTTATTAACCGCTGAAGGTGAAGTGCTATATAAACTGTCGACCCAACTATTAAGCCAAGTAAAACAAGTTGAATTAGAATTAGAAGAATTAAAAAATCTCGAACGGGGTACCATTCGTTTTGGCGTTTCAGCCATGATGGGTTCTTACTACTTCCCACAAATATTAACCGCATTTAAACAAAAACATCCAAAAATAAAAATACACTTGGTTGACCAAGGTACCGCAGCGCTGGAGAAAATGTTGCTGAACGGCGAACTTGATTTAGCCTTGGTACGTGGTGATTTAGAAAATTCACAACTGCGTTACACTGAGCTTATTAATGAGGAAGTTGTTGCCGGTATGGCAAAATCGCACCCACTAGCTGCTGAGCAAACCCTATCACTTACACAGTTTTGCCAACAGCCACTGGTGTTATTTCATGAAGGCTATTTTTTACGTGAAGTGGTTAGTCAGTATTCAAAAAAACATCACTTAGCATTAGATGTTCGCATGGAAACTAATCTTATTGAGCTGCAAAAGTCATTGGTTCGCAATGGCGTTGGTATTACCACTTGTTTAGCGCGTATTTTACAAAACGAGCAGCAGATGACCTCCATACCCTTTGAGCCAAAAATTGAATTTAAATTAAGTTTAGCGTGGAAAAAAAATCATTCTGTTTCTCAAGCCAGTAAGGCTTTTATGACTTATTTAAGCTTAACGGTTGAGCCTTTGGATTAAGCTTAACGGTTTTTATATCACTTAGTTCATCTTAAAAGCAGTCGTAAGTACTGAAGCTAATGTACTCATTAACACCATGAAACTAATGAAAGACTCATACTGCTTTGCTGCAACGTGAACTAGCTCATATCTTTGCTACTGTTGTGGGTGCCAGATAAAGTCGGAAACAGTTGAATAAAGTCGAAAACTGGAATTATTATGTTTAGGTACGAAAATACCTTTCAAAAATTTAAGTTAACTTTAATCTAGAGTGGACATAGCTGAACAACTACACTGAGTTAACAGTCTCCTGATAGCCCAGGTTACCCATAGATTGAAATATATGTTTTTTAATGGAATTTTTGTCATTGAGTCATCTAGACTGACACAGAGGAGACAACTAAGCCAAAGCGGTCGTTCATCATAAAACTGCTAATGCTAAATTTGTGCGTAGTGAAGACATAAAGCACTTCAGAACATAGAGGTTAACTTTAAGATCATACAGCTGACATAAAATTCATACTCCTATAACGCCTTAGAGTGTTTGCTTTAACCATGAAGCTGGTCATTACTATTTTTAATGATAGATCCAATTTTTATCTTCCCCCTGTTGATTACTTCAAGATTGGATAACCCTTATTGGCGTTCTCGTTCCTGGAAGGCCAAAGGATTATAAAGTAATATATTATTCTTTTACTCCAAATTAAAAGTATCTTGATATTGAGTCAAACTCAAAAACCGCCGTATAAATAGATAGCTAGCGGAATGAAGATTATAGAAACCAACGTAGATAAAAATACTGCTAAACTGGCTTTTTCAGGTTTGGCATTAAGTAATACAGCCAAAGTAACCGTATTGCCCGCCAGTGGTACAATAGAGAATAAAAAAAGTACTTTATATAAGTCTTCATTTAAAAAGTGCAAATATGTTTTATCGACATAAATAAATCCCAACATCGCAAGTGGCCAAAAAACAAATTTGATGATGAATGTGATGCTTATGAATTTTTTATCAACGTTATCTGGATTGCTTTTTAAACCCAATAGTCCCATGCCCAACATCATCATTCCCAGTATTCCGTATGCACCTTTGAACTGCGCAGTATAAGCACTGATTTCTTCTGGTATTTTCAAGCCTGCCAAATTACAAGTAATTCCTAAGATAAACGCATAAAGTATTGGCAGTCTCGATATTTTTTTCAGCGATTGTTTCACGCTAAAATTTCCCTTTGCAGTGACATAAAAACCTGTGCTGCTTTCATATAAAAGAGATGCTATAACGGCAAAAATATAAATGTCTGCCAAGGTGGGTGGAAACAATATAATTGCCAAGGGAATACCAAAATATCCTGTGTTTCCTGTTCCTGCACTGAATGCTAAAATATTTCCCGTGGGATTATCCCAGGATTCCCCCCAAATAAAAAGTGAAGAAAAAGCTAAGACAGAACAAAAAACGTACAAAAATATCGGTAAAATTGCAACTGAAAAATCAATTTTTACAGTGATGACTGCTGAAAAAACTACAATAGGACCCAAAATATAAATGAGCAAAGCGGCTATTGATTCTCTTTGAACATGTAAAAATTTTGAAGATAAAAAACCTAATATTACGTTTATATACAGTGGAAATATTTTAATTAATATAATGAAAAAAAGTGTCATTAATTATCCTAAAGAAAAAGTAATTTGTATTTGTTCATACACCACCAATGAATGTTTGCTTATAAAAGATTATTACATTGCAAAAACACTGGATAGGGAAATATGGGGTGCGGATAAAAATATGACTATAATTCAACGCTTTATGATGCGAAATGCATTTAGCTCGTAATTTAAAACCAATCAACTAGCTGCATAAGAAACGCGATTATTTTTATGTTTATTTTTATTTTAATTTTTATTTTTATTATAAACTCTAAAAGCAATAGATAAGACTGATTTGGAAAGTCTGAGAGAAAGTAAACCAAAATAAATAAATTACACCGCTCGATTTAGAACACCTTAACTTGCTTTTTGCGATAGCTCCATAGATATATTGTGCTAATGTCAGCTACAACTGGAGATAGTTAGCATAATTTTGATGAGTTTATAATCAAAAATCTCGACTGCTCTGTGGCATAAGTGACGGTTAAGCCAAATCCTCCAAGTAATTGCCATTTGGCCTTAATAATTATTTATTGCTAACGACTTTTCAGTTCGCATTGAAGACATTAGCATAGTTAGTCTTAATGGTAATTATTCTCAACAAAAAGTGAAAATAATTAAAAAATAGTCTTGTAGGAGAGATATTAAATGAAGTCCTGGTTAAAACAAATCTCTTTTATTATCATCGTTTATCTCATCACAAGTTTTGCTGTAGATACGTGGAGAACGAGGGGGATTGATCGACAATCGCTGCCCGATCTACAAGGAAAGACAATCTATAATACAACCATTAATTTAAAGGAGCTAAGTTTTGAACAACCCATTTTAGTGTACTTTTGGGGGACTTGGTGTCCAGTTTGTTCCTTTGTTAGCCCTTCTATAGATACTATTTCACAGCATTACCCTGTTTACAGTATTGCCATGCAATCTGGTGATAATAAGACACTAAAAACATATATGAAAATAGAAAGTTATCAATTTAATGTCATTAACGACGATAATAATCGCATAGCAAACTCGTTAGGTGTACAAGTTACTCCATTAGTAATGGTGATTGACCAAGGTGAACTCGTTCACTTCACAACAGGTTATGTGAGTTTATTTGGTTTATGGTGGCGCATTGCTTTTTAAAGATCTCAGGGCGTTAAGCGGAAGGTAGCAGCTATAATGTCGGGATAACGTAGCGATAAATTTTCTAATGCTTTGTTTTTTATGCGAGATAGAATATGTACTTTATCCTAATGTGATAATTTGTCAGTCATGAACGTTAAACGCTAAGGGAAATATCGATGGTCATAAATCAAAGACCTGATCCCGCAGGTTTATTGGCGATGACAGACAATCCCTGAAATTTCGGGACTGTCGCAAAAACAACATACTGAATAGGACCTCTTTAGTAGCGCTGACTAAATGAGGGGTAGATTATCTCGTTACTGCTTTGCTTATTAGCGCTGTAAACAGTGATAGTCGAATCCTTTAAATCACATCTATTAATTGTCCTATGTTGGCCAAACAAAGGGAGCGGGCTTGGTGGAAGTCGTTCCTGATACGGCTGTTTTCTGAGAGAGTATCCCCCTGATTACTTTCCCCGTTGCTTTATGCTTACTACAAAATGTTTTTAGGTATAAAATTTCAACTCTACTACGTGCCCAAGGGGTTGTACGAAGAAATTTCAAACTTGATTTAAGACGTGGTTTATTAGTGAAACAACGAATATTAAGTAATTCACCCATCTTATCCCAACCAACTTCCTTCTCCAGCTCAGTTAGAATTTGTTCAAGTTTAATGCCGTGTAGAGGCTCATTACTGTTATTCATAGACCACCTAAAATCAAAAATAGCATTGTAACAAGTTTCCTAAATATTGACAGACTTATGCGTTTTACTCAGGTAAAGCTATACAAAATGCCTATCTATGATTTTTTTAAGTTTGGCCGACGCAAAAAGTCTAATCTGGACTGCAATATCAACTCAATTATTAATCTCTCAAATGTGCTAGAAGTTAGCGTTTCAGAAAACTTGCCAAAAGCAGCTTTGAGCGAAAAGGAACACCGCTAGGCTATAGGCCAAACATATGTCTCGAACAAATAAGCCGCTAATAGAATTCCAACCAGATTGATTGCAAGAGCCAAAAAAATTCTCCACAGCGTCCAGTACTTAGGTGAGTCAATTTGTGTTCCGGATGGCTCGGGAGGATTTTTATTGACGGCGACTACTTGCAGAGGCACATCTAAAGCCTGCAGCAATTCATCTCGCTTTTTTTCGGTGTACCTACAATTCGCGCCTGTAATTCTGTAATTTGCGACATAGCCAGGAATGTATGCTGAAAAGTAAATGCCGAGAATCAAGACGTAATATTTCGCCTTATGCCAGCTACTAGCCCAAAAACCTTCAGGTTCGGGATAAGACAAAACCAATAAGAAGCTCGCTGCAACTACATGAAGTAATATCCAGGGTATTAATACAACATATTTTAAACGCTTAATGTTTCTAACAGCAAGCTCGTCAACCCATTCCTCACTTTGGACTTTTGCCTCGTAAGCGATCCTTTGTCTGGTTTGAGCTTGCTCTTGGCATAAATCTGGATTTTGACGGATATAGTCTGCGCAGCCACGTCCATAGGATTTTCGCATCTCTTTGTCTTCAAAAGGGACATAAGCCCTAGAGATGACTTCGCCATTATCATTAAAGACAAAATGCACTTTCGGTTCCGCTCTATAAGTGAAGGTAAATCCTTTTGTTTCATGACGAATGAAAAAAGATGTGTGGCAGGCTTCATCAACTCCAGCGCCGTAAGCCGTATCGAGCATATACTGCGACGTAGCACCCTCGATATATTCTTGGGCGATTCGGGCAAGAAAACCATCAATTATCAACTGCCTTACCTGGGCATGATAATTATGGCTAGGCCTACAGCTATATGTAAGGCTACCATCTTCGTTTAGAACATAATCATATTGGGCAACGTCATAATCTATATTATGGCCCCAGCCATATGCGTACTGTAGCTGTTGTTGCACGGCATCATAATGCCGACGGTCTCGCTCGTTCAATATGCTGCGACGGCAAGCAGGACAGTGATCCCATAGGTTGCCTGAATAGTTGCAAAAGTATGAATCATAGCAACGTTCGCAGTTTCTCATGTGGGACAAAGATATGCTCAACTTTGTTATTATAGAATTATTTAGCGCTGATTATAACGCAACGGTAAGCACCAGACATCCAATTTCTTGTCAGAGCTATTGTGCCTTAATCTGCAAATTAACGACAAAGCCGCTGCGGGTTTTTCTGCCAACACTCAAAAGGTCCCAGGCGTGTTACATGCCGTATTCTTCTCCGGCAAATAACCAGCTGTATTCGCTGCGCGTCCCCGTCGTATTCAAACCTATTTCGTCAACGAGTCAAAGCAGAAACGAAAACGCCCCAGAAACTCTGTTTTTTTGATCTTTTTTTAGCTTCTACAACTATGATAACTGATTGATAAACCGGACCAGACACAGGTTAAATGACAGTTTATTTTGGCCGCATTTATTGCTTCGTTGTCATTTTACTGACCACTAACATATCAACATGATCAATCATCCGCTCAACCTCTTTTGTGAAATTGAACCATGGCTAACAATCTATTCTCTAATTTTTTCTTTCTATAATCGCTAGAGCCACTACTTTTAATGACGTGTATAAATTACCTTGATTTTATCTTACCTTACAGTAGACTCGTGAAATAACTGGCAACTATTAATGAAAATTAATAGACGCAAAGCTACCAGCCTAAGTGCATTGCATAGGGTCGTGGGGTTGCTATTTATATGGATATTTTTACAACCTTTACCGTGATTTATTAATTACATCATTTATTAGAGGTTGTGAATGTTTTTCTCAAATAAGTATTTTATTCAATTCGTTGTTATTTTGTTCCTAAGTGCTTGTGGCGGAGGTGATAGTAGCGATACAGTATCAAATCCATCACCAGTAACAACAACCTCTGTAGCCACGTCACCTGTAACGACTTCATGCGTCAACCCTCATTCTGCTGACTACCCTGAATCATATAAAGGTAAACTTGAAACCCCATCCCCCAGAGGTAAACTTTCTAGTCATATAGTGAGAGGTATTAGTTTTAAAGACTACTCCCCTAGTTGGATTTATGATGGCCTATCCCAGTCTGCTCGCGATAATTGTTCCAGAGATGAATATGTAAAGCTGATGTATCTTGAAGCATTACAAGCAATGAATGCTTCTGGTGCACAAAGGGTTTGGGTTTACAATTATGGTCAGTGGAACGATAGCCAAGAACCATGGGTAGTCGCCGAAGCTAATTATCATACGCCTAAAAAATATATAGAATATATTGTCGAGCAAGCACGTTTGCTCAACATTGATATTTATTTTTCTTGGCAGTTTACTCAAAACAATGTCGATGGCGATATTATTGTTGAGCAAGGTGAGAAACTCACCTTGGACAAGCTTAAAATCATATTGGATGCACATCAAAACAATATGATTATTCAGGCAAAACATGCCCAGAAAATAGCTATAAAAGGTATTTCTGCTGACTGGAACGCGATGTGGATCACCTTGCATACCGACGAATTAAAAGAATATTATATTGAGCGATTTGCCGAAATTATCGATGATATCAGAGCCAATTTTGACGGTGAGATTACTTGGGGGCAAATAGGGACTGTAATTAATGATCAACGAATATTTTCCAGAGTAGATAGTATTTTAATCAATGCGTTACAGTGCTGCGGAAATCAATTTAACGCCGAAGAAGATGCCAAGCTAACAACGGAACTGATCAAGCAGAAAACCTTTGAATCACTGACCAATCAGCATATGCAAATATATTGTGGTGATATTAACCAACCATGCTGGCACGGTACGTCAAATATAGAATTACCGATAACACTTATTATTCAAGTGCAAAGTCGTGAAGACTTTTTTCTCAATGGTTGGAAAGAAGATGGTTTCTGTACTCCAGGAAGTTTAGAAGACGGGACTGAAGTTAGTTGTATTCAAGAGAGTTTTGTCACTGACTTTTCTGTGCAATCAGTGGGCATAGAAGGCATTATGCAAGCGATCGAAGAGCAAGATACCTTTATGATTAACAGCGTCGACATTCATACCGGTTATTGGCTTTCACCCACGTTAACCCCCAATTTTGAAGGTTTCCCTAATATCTCTCAATCTATCCGCGGTAAACCGGCAGAGGATATTGTTAAGTATTGGTATACCGGACAAGAATAATTCACCTCATGTTAAAGTAATGGCCGGTAAATTTACCGCTCATTACTGCTAAATCCACCATGAGCTACAAATACATAAAAATCATCTTTTGATTATTCTTAGTTATTTTATCAGGCTAAATAAAACGAATTATCCATCATGCGCTTAACTTCACCTTTGGCACTTAGCCATTAATAGTGGTTGAATTGCCATTTTTATAAATATGACATCTTTATAGCAATAAATTTATAACCTCTGCTTAATATCAAAGTAAACATTAGCCATGATACGTTAAATAACAAAACCAAGCGTTTTGTGGCATTAGTAAATATTGTATAGCAAGAGCCAAGCTCATTTTATGTCTGAAAACCACACTAGTGAGGTCTATAACATACACTCGACTCATGGTGTTTATAAACTAACTCGATAAAACGCTAGGTCAAAAAAACCTCTAATATGGTTAAGGTATTTTGCGTTATCCAAAATAAAAAACTTAATAGAAGGCAAGTGGCAAAGTACACAGCACGTTTTACATCGCAGAAAATTGTGCCATGGGTGCCGACTGATGTAATTTGGCCCGCGCATTTATGTTTACAGTTGGGTGTGTGCAATCAATGAAATGCCACACAGGGGAGTACCCCACCGGAGTGGCAACACAAGACGAGGGCCGTCAACGTGGATTGATCGTGCCAGAAAAAGTCGTTCGGGTGGAGAAATTTCATGATCGTACTATTCATACCCTCAAAGAGATTTTATCAGCCAGTGATTTTACCCATACCAGCCAACTGCAGCCCAGTCATTTTATCAGGATTTGAATTCTGTTGAGATCAGTACTATCAGGGATTTTTTTCCGTTTTTAAAAAAGAACGAGCTTGACGATGACATGGAAAAAAAGCTGTATGCTAAATGGTGGCGTATGATCAATACCCATAGTTTTAAATAAAATCCACAGCATTGTGATGATACATAATGCTATCTTTTTTTGGGGAGCTTGCCAGCGAGTTATTGACTCTTTGTACTACAAGACTTGGATACAGCGTAGGGTCGGCCAGTACATCACTAATGCAGCTATGATGTTGCACATTTTTTGCCAGCCATAGCCTTATAAGTTCAGAATTTACAGGTAAAAATCGGGAAAGTCCTGGTCGTGGTAGGGCTGAATTTTAGTATCGCGTAGCGGGTAATCAAAGCGAAACCAAAAAATGGCCAGCAGCATAAAAGCGACTGGCCATGACATTAAGTATTCAATGTAACTGCATCATCATCCATTAAAATCGATAATTTACCTTAATGGCTACATCACTAACTGGTTCATCCAACATATAGTTTCTGTATTGGATCCCAACTAACCAGCTTTTTGATACTGCATAACTAGCAGTCACACCAAAATAAATATCTGTATCACTTATCTTAGTCGTCAGTCTTTCGCCTATATCAATTTGACTAGTAATTTTATTATCCCAAAATAAAAATCCTGTTTGACCGGCCACAAACCATTGCTCATATTGGTACAAAGGCACTTCAACGCCCAACGTCCAACCTTCGGCCAAGATAGGCGCGACTGCTTTCACTTGTTCATGATAGGTCTGGGGTACATAGGACTCAGCGTTTAATTCAACATTCGCCTCACCTAAATCTACGTAACCCACTTTAATCGCTATTTTTTCAAGCTGGTAGCCAAACTCCAGTGACCAACTGCTATCAGTATCATCAACATGAGTAATATCAACGTGGTTCTGCCGGACGTTAGCTTGAGATTGTCCAACAGAAACCGCTATACTCATGGGCTCTGCAGCTAGTGTTAAAGCGCTTACGCTCACGCTAACCGATAAAATAACCAGTCTATATATCAGGGTCAATTTAATCGTAAACCTATTCATTATTTTACCCCTTTGTCTTGTTGAGCAGTCTGAGTGGATTGTCGTCTCATTAACAGAGCCGCGAATAATGTCAGTAAACTCCAGATGCCGCTACCACCGCCAGATGAAGTATTGTTCACTTTAACGGCTTTAGGCCCTGTGACTGTCACGGTTAATATGCCATTTGCTTGACTGCCTTGTCCGTCATTAATGGTATAGTTGATGATGTCATCTCCTATAAAATCTCCTGCAGTGTAAGTGAGTCTATTGTTATTTACAGTCACTTGCCCCGACTGAGCCGTCGCAAGTTCAATGCTCAGTGTGTCACCGTCGATATCACTGTCGTTGCTCAGTACATTAATATTAACTGCGGTGCTGCCGTCTATAGTGATTTCATCGTTTTGTGCAACAGGCGCTCGATTAGGTTGGACGGTTACCATCACTTGCGCAGAATCACTACCACCTTGGCCGTCTGTAATACCATAGTTAATCGTATCCTTGCCGGCATAATTTAAGTTTGGTGTATAAGTAATGGTATTATCGTTATTCACTATCACTTCACCAAAGCTCGCATTTACGCTGCTTACTTCCAACATATCATTGTCTGCATCGGTGTCGTTGTTCAACACATCGATAGTAATAATCATATTCCAAGCTAATTCTACGGTGTCATTATTAGCAACCGGTAGTTGGTTACCTTGGTTGACTACAGCAACCCCGCCTGGGTCGACAATCGCACCATTGGCTTGTCCGTCATCATCGTTTGGTCCGCCATCTTCAATTTGTAGTTGAACACACCAGTCACCTGCGGTTAATCCTGCGCTCCAACGTATATCTCCAGGTGATGGGCAATATCCACGCTCCCCTTTTGTGCTAGATAATTGGTTTTGATCGTCTTCTACAAAGTTGAACCAACCATTCGCTTGACTATATTTACGATAGATAGCATTTTGTGGAATTGGACGAGATTGTGGATTAACAAGTCGATAGTTTTGTCCTTTTTCAGGTAAACCATAGGCAATAAAGTCAACAATGTCGCCACTTATGGTGACATCTTCATCTACCGTTAAATCATTTTCTGCTTGGCTATTATCAATGAGTAAACCACCACTTTGGCTAGCTATAGAAAGCGAACCTTTGCGTAAACAAACCCCTGGCTCTCCCTCTACTAAGAAACTGTCTTGTGTCACACTTTGACTTGGGACAACGTTACATTCACTAATAGCATCTAAATAGTCTGGAATACCATCGCCGTCTGTGTCTGCATAGCCTTCCTCGTTATCTGGAATTAAGTCACCGTCGGTATCGATTGCCGTTAAACTAGCTAGGCTGTTAACCAGGTTAATATAAACGGTTTGCGAGTCTGACAATAAGCCTGTATCAGTGGTGGTGAAGGTCGCTTTATAAACATCAGCGGACAACGCACTAGGATCGAATTCAAATATAAGCGCATCGCTGCTGGTATTGACTAATGCTTGATCGGCCACCCATACATTTGTAAGTTGGTCGTTCGGGTTAGGATCGCTAACTTGCGCCTGGATCCGCACCAGACCGTCGACTTGACTCACAGTAAAGCGGTTTTCATCATTTTGACGAACGAGTAAGTTTATACTTGGTGCAATATTGGCTTCGCTGATCCGGATAGTGGAGCTATTTTTAGCGCCTAAATTAAAGTTGCTGTTTAAACTTACTATCACAGTTTCATCGGTTTCGACTTCATCGTCGGTCAGTACAGCAAACACAAGCTCTGCTTGAGTGCCACTTGTAATCACCAGATTACCTTGTGCCAGGGTGTAATCGGTATCCGCTAGCGCACTGCCTGAAACACTAAACGGAATATCGAGTGGATATTGCGGTGCCATGCCATTGAGTAATACCCGCACCGTGACTGTGCTACCTTCGCCAACCACTTGATCTTTACTAATTGAAATGAGGGGTTGAACAACCACTTTTTGTTCTGCAATAGTTTGATTCCCCGCATTGTCAATGGCTTGCCAGTAGGCAATATTATTACCGGGTTTAAAAAAGGTAATACCATCAACTAAGCTAACTGATAATGGATTACCTAAGGCATCCACCGCAGTCGCCACACCTAAATCAATTTTAGTAAACAGACCCGTTGCATTAACTTCGACATCACCAGGTAAAGTAATAACGGGCGGTTGCCCCTCTTGTACCCCGGTAATTTCTAATTGAGCGCTGGCTTGAGCGCGACCTTTTTGGCCATCTCGTACTGAGTAGTTAAAGGTGACATTACCAACATAGTTCTCGGGAGCCTGGTAAACGACAATGCCATTATCGACATCCACATCACCAATACTCGCGTTAACACCCTCAATAATTAAGGTGTCACCGTCAACATCAGTATCGTTGGCCAATACATCCAGTGAGTAACTATTATTTGTATTTTTAGCGAATACAAAACTATCGCCTTGTAATATAGGTTGGTCGTTCACCGCAGCAATAATAACATTCACTTGTATGCTGTCGGTTTCAACACCGTCAGTTACCTGAATACTAAAACTATCAACCCCGTTGTGGTTTGCCTTGGGTGAATAACTTATGTTAACTGAATTATCATTACCGCTAACAGAAGCTTCTCCATTCGTGGCTTGAGTTACAATATTCCATGTTAAGTCATCTTGATTATCATCGGTGACATCCAGTGATAATACAAAGGCTTCAGGTGCATTATCTTCGCTCATTGTAACAGATACTGCAGCACCTTGGGTAATCACCAACTCGACAATATCATCAACGACGGTGATGCTAAAATCATCTTCATAACTAACAAGGCTATCAGTGGTTTGTATACAAACCGCATACACACCTGGATTTGTCCCTACTTTAGGCTTTAATGCATCGACATCAATTTCAAATAACGCATTATCAGCACTGGTGTTACAAGTGTTATTATCGCTTGAATTCGGGGTTACTAAAGTGTAGCTATGTATATCAGTACTGTCTGGATCAGTTGTCGTTAATAAACCGACTGTTGATTGGTTAACACTAAGACTCGATAATACAATACCCGTTGGTGCATCATTAACGGGACTAATATCTAAACTAACATTGCCCAGGGCAACATCTGCCGAACCATCATTGGCTGAAAGTGTTAAGGTCGCTGCATTATCACCCGATGCATTATTAGCGCCTGTATATTGAATATTTGCAGTGCTATCTAAATAGGCATTAATATCCGCAACACTTCCCGTCAAAGTGATAACTGTTGCATTCACTAACGTGGCGGTTACTCCACTACCGATACTTGAACCATCTGCGGGTGCAGTGAAAACACCGCCACTCATTGTGAGTGTAAGGGTAATACTGGCGCTGTCTGTATCTGCCAATGTCATGGCAGATAAGTCGATCTGGCCATTGGTATCTTCACTTAGCACGAGTTCACTAGGTGCATTATTCACGGTTGGATTATCGTTGACATTATTTAGGGTAAAAGTAAACGTTTGCCCGGTAATGGCGGTAATACCATCCTCTAAACCGTCGGCGAAACTAAAGCCAAAACTGTCGCTCAAATTATCACTGTCATCGTGTTGGTAACTGACCAGAGCGCTATTAATATCTTGTTGGCTAAAGGTTCCATTGAGTGCCAGCGCATTACCGTTCAACTTCAAGCTGCCATAAATAGGCACTGTGGTTAAGGTATAGGTTAAATTACTTGGGGTATCGGTTGCATCTACATCACTAAACTCAAGTTCAGTTTGGCCAATAGTGCCTGCTGCACCCTCATCTAAGCTTAAACCTGTATTATTTGCTGCCACTGGCGCATCATTAACGTTATTCACTGTCAAGGTAAAACACTGATCAACATTATTGGTTGCATCCGTCACGGTTAAGCAAATGTCATGATCACCCACATCATCGTTTGTGGGGGTTCCGCTTAAAATTGTGCCCGTCTCAAGTTTAACGACTTTATTGAAATCATTAATACCCCAAATCAATGCGCCACTTGGCGCTAAACTCATTCCCCACACACGTCCCGTTGTAGAGATATCAGTTGTAGTTGATAAATCGGGGCTAACTTTCTTAACGCCGCTACCAAAAGAGCTAACATAAATATTATCATTATTATCTATTTTGATATCCGAAAGGCTACTGCCAAATGATTTTATATTTGCCGATAATACGTCGTCTTTAAAACTAGAAATATATTTATTATTATAACTTGCTATGTATAAGGTACCGTCTTTACTAAAGCCAATACCAAATGGATACGGTGTGCCTGTTACAACATCGGTTACAGAATCATCTGACAAATCAATTTTACTAACTTTATTAGCAGAGTATTGAGCCACATAAATGAAGTTATCCTTTTCAAGCATCGCTAGGGGATCTGTAATGGGATTGATCCAGTCAGATTCGCCAACACCAGGATTATTTAAATCGATTTTGGTGATTTTATTTAAATTGTAATAAGACACATACAAGGTACTACCTATGACTAACATGCCGTATTTACTGCTTGAATTAACAGTTGCAAATGAAGTCTGCGTACCATCTGGCGTGATTTTAAAAATGGTCGGACCAGATAATCCTGCAACATAGATGTTGCCTGCAGCATCTATTGCCACACCACCTGGACCGGTAATAGCACCACCTACATCAGTTGTACTATTACTACCGTTGGATAATGCCAGCCAACCGGGTAATGTTTCACCTGACTTAACTGCCCAACTAAGGGTGTCTGCCGCATCTGTGTCAAATGCGGCCGCAGCATATGCATAAGGCGCATCTTCATTGGTATTGGTAATAGGGGTTGAGCTTATTACAGGCAAAGCCGATGGTTGAACAATACCCAATGCTGTAAGTGGCATTACGGCAAAGATGGTACTTGTTAACAGTATTTTTTTATACATAGATCTACCTTTATTTATCTAAAGACATGCTAGTGAATTAATAATATAGGGTTACCCCCCACAAATACAGAAAATACAGAAAATACAGAAAATACAGAACTGTATAATAACCATTTTTTTCTATTTTTCAACTGTAACCTTTACCTTTAACTAATTGTTAACTAAAGAAACCACTTATTAACTAAATTAACAATTTAACAACAAGGTTTGCCATGTTTTATAAATGTATGTTTTATTGCTCAATATTGTTTATGCTTATCTCTTGTAGAAATGACGATAAAGCGTTAGCTTAAATGGCGACGATACGACTTAAAAAATAGTATTTTAGAGCAAGCATTCAGTTCACAGATTGAAAAGGTGGTGCGCAAAATATACAAAGAAAAACAGTAAAAATTTAGTTGTTAAATAAAATGACTACTAAGTAGTAATGCTATGGCGGCAGTAGCCGGGGGTTTAGTGTTCGATCACTAGCTGGTTATCAATCGATTAAGTTATGGATCAGTCCGTTATCCGTCGTAAGTAGTTGATGAAAGGCATAATCAGATATTTTGACTTACATCTCATTAAGGAGCTATTCTCAAGGCAGCAAGTACCCATCACAGTTATGACTTTTATACGCCTAACAATGCTTAGCATTTGATTGTATTAAATAGACTAAACTCTTATGTCCATTAGATTTTAGTCTAATATTTTCACACCAAAATAATCGATTTCTTGAATATGAGATGGTAAATAAAAAACCTTTTAGCCAATAATTTTTCGGTTTCCATTTTGTTCCTCAGATCGTTAAAAACACAATTAAATAGGAGGATAGGAGACGTCATTTGATTTTCTATGTGTTTCCTATCTTTATGGTGCCGGGGCCCGCATTTGTAGCAATAAAAAACGGGTGTCATCCCGGGTTAAAGAGCTAGAGGCAAAGCATTGTTGTTTATTACAGGCGTAAAAATGCCAACTCAGCTGCGAGTACACATTTTTAAAGGCGCTATTAGCGGTTTTCAAAGGCCAGGGTTGCGGTCGTTTTGGCTTGCGAAGCATAAATACTAGCGAAATACATTATTTCATTGAAGCTGAAGTTATCACTTTTCTGTCCGGCTACGACCGAGACCTGAGCACTAGAGATCAAAGATTATCATTTCAGACTAGATTTTTACTTTTAGTGTTTGCTCAATAAATAAATAAATAAATAAATAGCCGTAATACTAAGAATGTTACGCTGCCAACTAACTTTACTTTACTTTAAAAATATGAAGGAATTAAAGTCAGAGTTTTTTTATCCTAGATCCTCAAAACATAAAAAAATTCTGTTAATATCTTTGGCCACATCATCCCTTCAAATTTTTAATGAGTCGAATAATATGAGTGTTTCAATTTTTGGCAGTGCAAAAGCGAATAGTGCGACAAAAGCCCTTCTTTTAGGATCCGGTGAACTGGGTAAAGAAGTTGCGATTGAATTGCAACGCTTCGGTATTGAAGTGATTGCGGCAGATAGCTATAAAAACGCACCGGCAATGCAAGTCGCGCATTCGTCCCATGTTGTCAGTATGCTAGATGGTGAAAAATTAGCCGAAATTATTCGCGCCGAAAAGCCTGATTTTATTATCCCGGAAGTAGAAGCAATCGCCACAGATACCTTACTTGTCTTAGAAGCAGAAGGTTTTAATGTGGTACCCACAGCCCGTGCGGCAAAACTCACCATGGACAGAGAAGGTATTCGCCGCCTCGCAGCTGAAACATTAGGTATAAAAACGTCACCCTATATATTCGCAGACAGCAAAGAAGAATATTTATCCGCGGTCGACAAAATAGGTAAACCTTGTGTGATAAAACCTGTCATGAGTAGCTCTGGTAAGGGCCAAAGTGTTGTAAAAAGCGATGCAGATTTAGACAACGCATGGGCCTATTCTCAAGTTGGCGGTCGTAGCGGTGAAGGTCGTATTATTATTGAGGGTTTTGTGCCCTTTGATTATGAAATAACGCTATTAACAGTGAGTGCCGTTGACGGTATTCATTACTGCGCCCCTATCGGTCACCGTCAGGAAGACGGCGATTACCGCGAATCTTGGCAACCACAAGCAATGTCAGCGCTGGCGCTGCAGCAAGCACAGGATATCGCGAAAAAAGTAGTCACTGAACTGGGCGGATATGGTTTATTCGGCATGGAGTTTTTTGTCAAAGGCGATCAGGTTTATTTTAGCGAAGTCTCCCCTCGCCCGCATGATACCGGATTAGTGACCTTAGTGTCACAAGACGCTTCAGAATTTGCCTTGCATGTTCGTGCCATTTTAGGTTTTCCTATTGGTCGTATTATTCAATATGGACCAAGCGCATCGAGTGTTATTTTAGGCAATGGCGTATCCGATGATATTAAGTTTGCCAACCTAGGTAAAGCACTCGGCAGCGTCGCCGGTGCGCAAATTCGATTATTTGCCAAACCAGATATCAATGGTCATCGGCGTTTAGGTGTCGCAATTGCACGTGGTGAAACAGTTGAAGAAGCCATTGATAATGCCAAGACTGTCTCTAATAACGTTAATATTATTTATTAAATAACACCGCTTAAATTTTTTCTTCAATATTTTTTTCTTCAGTAAAAAGGGTAACTTCGGTTACCTTTTTTTATGCCTGCCAGCTCAAAAAACACATCCATCGCTTAAGAAAAGTGCAGATTCGGCATAAAACTTTGAAAAACAACACAACCACAGCTGCTAAAATATTCTTTTTATGAATAATATTAAAAATAAAACGCCATTTTTCATAAAATCAAATTACATCATGTCTAATACTTTCCATCTTGACATCGACTTTACATCCTTAAGACATTGAAATTTAGTTATTTTTCTTTTATTTCTCAATGGTTTCCACAGAATTAACAACAAGCGTTTTCTGCTGTTGTGCAGACCAACGCTTAATATTGTTTATGATGATGAACGGCTTTTATTCAAACAGACTTATCTGAAGCGGCGATCTACTTTGTGGGGGCAATAATTCGACGACTTCGTCATTTTTTGTCTTCAGCTAACTGGGTATCTTTTGGATCACCAATGTATGTTCATTAAATACATCCTCTGTGTTTAACCCTTAGGGCAGCATTCGCTGCTGGCATTCATCGGCAAGTATATTATCAAGCTAAACCGCTCTTTGTCTTAACACCGTATGGCCTAGTTGAGCAATGGAATAGCTATTATTTTTGGCTACCGTTTTAGTAATTTTTTTAGTTTCATTCATTGTGTCGTCTCTTCTACTCTTTACTTATATTTTTTAGTTAAGCTGAACTTTGATTAGTTAGCTTGAGCTTTGGTTAGTTAATAAAGTTTTGTTTTTCATCTAATAACCATTGCTTAAAGCAGTTAATGGCTGAAGAAGAATGGTGTTGGATCAGGTAATAACCCGCATTTGCCTCTATGGGATTAAATGGCGAAACTAACTTTCCTTGTTTAAAATCTTCTTCAACTAAGGCATATCGAGCCATGGCTATCCCTAATCCTGCTTCGGCTGCCGCCATAGCCATATCAGTTCGATTAAAATAATGCCCCTGAAGACTGTCTGCTGTAATGCCCATGTGCTTGAACCAATATTGCCACTCGGTATTTTTGCTTGCGCCATGCCATGGCTGAGCATCATGTAATAGGGTGACCGACTGCCAAATAATTTGTTGGTTTTCAGCAGAGGTGTCTTGCCAGTTAAAGGTTTTAAAATATCCAGGACTCATCACAGGAAGCAATTGTTCAGATAAAAATAAGTCACTTTTTTGCTGAAAATTAGCCGATTGGCTGTAATCAATGGCTAAGTCAAAGTTATTGCTTTGATGGTCAACTAGCGCACCTTCAGCAAATGTTTGAATGCTAATATTGGGATAACGATTGTAGAATCTCTCAAGGCGAGGCACTAACCATTTGAAGGCAAAAGAAGGCGTTAATTTTAACCTTACCTCGCCATCGAAATTTTCTTCTTGATGTAACGCTGCAATTACCTCGCTTATATCTTCAAGACTGCTTTTTACTACTTTATATAATTGTTGGCCTGCTTGAGTTAATCGAACGCCTCGCGAGTGCCTTTCAAACAGGATTATTGAAAGTTGTTCTTCTAGCAAGTTTATCTGCTGACTTATCGCACCTGTTGTAATATTTAAATAAATGGCAGCCTGAGTAAAACTGCCTAATTCGGCCGCTACCTCAAAGGTCACTAAACCCGATGCTATGTTACCTTTTAATTTCATCAATACTCATAGCCTTTAGAATTACTAAACACAGATATTAATTAATATCGATTGTAGAAGATAGGTATTTTTCACATAGTAGTTAACTATTTTATGATTTAACAACATTTAAGTGATCAGTATGAAAGTTATCGTTTTAGGCGCTGGCGTAGTCGGGCTAACCTCCGCATGGTATTTGGCTCAAGCAGGGCATCAGGTAACGATTGTTGATCGCCAAATCCGAAGTGCTGAAGAAACCAGTTTCGCCAATGCTGGTCAATTATCTTATGGTTATTCATCTCCTTGGGCTGCCCCGGGTATTCCGCTAAAAGCGTTAAAATGGTTAACCCATAAACATTCGCCACTTATTGTAAAGCCAAGTACTTCACCGATGTTTTATCTTTGGATGATGAATATGCTAAAAAATTGTAATGAGAGTCACTACCAGATTAATAAAAACCGTATGTTGCGCGTGGCGAATTACAGTCGAGCATGCTTGTCAGATTTAGCTAAAAATCATGCCATAAAATATCAAGGTCGTCAGCGGGGAACGCTACAAGTTTTTCGTCACCATGCACAAGTTGAGGCGGTGCAAAAAGATATGAAGTTATTAGCCGAGAGTGATGTACGATTTAATCTATTAAATGTTGATGAGTGTGTTAAAGCTGAACCAGGCCTTGCTTTGGTTAAAGATAAGCTTGTTGCTGGCCTGCACTTACCCGATGATGAAACGGGCGATTGTTACCAATTTTGTCAGCAGCTTACTGACATGGCTAAAATGGCGGGTGTTGAGTTTAAATTCAATGTTCAGGTAAATAAATTACACTTTGATAAGACTAATATTACTGGGGTAGATACCTCTAGTGGAGAGCTTAAAGCCGATGCTTATGTTGTGGCTCTAGGGAGTTACTCGGTGAACTTATTGAACCCAGTAGGCATTAAATTACCGGTTTGCCCTGTAAAGGGGTACTCACTCACTATTCCTATGACGGATGAACAATTTGCGCCTGTTTCGACTGTGATGGATGAAACTTACAAGGTGGCTATAACACGTTTTGATAATCGAATTCGGGTGGCAGGTACGGCAGAATTAAACGGCTTTAATTTAGATCTACCTGAAAAAAGAAAAGCCACTATCGCTATGGTGGTTCAGGACTTATTTCCTAAAGCAGGTAACTTAGCCCAGGCAGAGTTTTGGACGGGGTTACGCCCTATGACGCCGGATGGCACACCTATTATTGGTAAAACTAAGCTAGCTAATTTATATACCAATACGGGGCACGGTACCCTGGGTTGGACTATGGCTTGTGGCTCGGCAAAACTATTAGCCGATATAGTCTCGGGCAATGAGCCTGATATTGACGCAAGTGGATTAGATTCATTTAGGTATGTGTAGTAGTAATAGCAAGGCCAATAGCAAGGTATTGGCCAGCCTAGCGCTTACGCTTGCATTATTTTTCCTGCACATAACAAAACCACAAACTTAATGCCTCTAGTATAAGGCAATAGTCGCTGCTAGAGATTAGTCATGTAAAAAGCAGTACTGGAGTATAGGTAAAATAAAATGTTATTTTTCATAAGATTAAAATACATCATGCCTAATATTTTCCATCTTGCCCTGTAGCGACCACCATTTCGCTTTACTCTCAATGTCATCAAATCATCTGATAAAACATCTTGATTTTTCCGATAACGTCTATCAATTTTTTTGCTATTTGATAAGTTTCTAACTTTGATAAGTCTCTAGCATAGTCGCTTAAGTTAGATTCAGTTATCTCGATAAACAGCAATGAATGCCACTCATTGTGTGAGTGGCATTCGTTAGCAGACATTAATTTGAAGCTTACCTATTTGGCTTTAATCTAATCCCAAAAAACCACCCGTTTGGTGAGCCCAGAGTTGCGCATAGATCCCACTGGCATTAATGAGCTCTTGATGGGTTCCTTGTTCAACAATACGGCCTTGATCTAATACGATAAGTCTATCCATGGCCGCAATGGTCGAGAGTCGATGAGCTATGGCTATCACCGTTTTACCTTCCATTAATTCATACAATGACTCTTGGATCGCCGCTTCAACTTCAGAATCTAATGCTGAAGTGGCCTCATCTAATAACAAAATAGGGGCATTTTTTAATAACACACGTGCAATGGCAATCCGTTGACGTTGGCCACCTGATAGTTTTACCCCACGTTCGCCGACTTGAGCATCAAGCCCTTTATTACCAAAGGGATCGGATAAACTTTCAATAAAGCCAGCCGCTTGTGCTTGAGTGATTGCCGCCATTAATTGCTCATCACTTGCATCTGGGTCGCCGTAAAGGATATTTTCACGAATCGAACGGTGCAACAAGGATGTATCCTGAGTCACCATACCAATATTTGCCCGTAATGAATCTTGAGTAATATCGGTTATAGCTTGATTATCAATAAGTATTTGACCTTTTTCAACGTCATAAAAACGCATTAATAAGTTTACTAAAGTCGACTTACCTGCACCGGAACGCCCGACAAGACCCACTTTTTCACCTGCTTTAATAGTCAGGTCTAGTTGTTCAATGACGCCCGCTTTTTCGCCATAATGAAAACAAACCTGATTAAATTCTATTTTGCCTTGATTAACAATAATGTCTTTGGCGTCGGGTTTGTCTTGGATGGCAATGGGTTTAGACAGAGTATTCATACCATCTATCACAGTGCCTATATTTTCAAACAGTGAACTAATTTCCCACATGATCCATTGTGACATGCCGTTTAGGCGTAATGCTAAACTAACCGCAATAGCAATGGCACCGACAGTAATCGCACTGTCAGCCCATAACCAAATAGACACAGCGGTAATGGTAAATGCTAAAAGATAATTGATGATTTGCACCAAGACATTAATGACAGTGACCAAGCGCATTTGGCCATAAACGGTTGTTAAAAAACGCATCATACTGTCTTGAGCGTAGTCAGCTTCTTGGCTGGTATGTGAGAATAGTTTTACCGTTGATATATTGCTATAACTGTCAACAATGCGGCCGGTCATGTTTGAACGCGCATCGGCTTGTTCTGTAGATATCGCTTTTAGCTTGGGGACTAATTTCCATTGGATCAATACGTATGCCACGAGCCACGCGAGCATGGGTAACATTAAACGCACATCAGCAGCGGCAATCATGACCAGCATAGAAGTGAAATACACTAGAATATACATAAGTACATCCAGTAACTTCATCACCGTTTCACGCACCGCAAGCGAGGTTTGCATAACCTTTGTGGCAATTCGGCCAGCAAAGTCATCTTGATAGAATGACACACTCTGCTTGAGTAAATAACGATGCGCTTGCCAGCGAATGGCCATGGGGTAGTTACCCAAAAGCGTTTGATGCACGATAGAAGAATGTAACCAGACAATCACAGGAATGACTACTAATACCATCACCGACATAGTGATAAAGGTTGTGCCTTCATCTTGCCACAATGTTTGCGGATTTTTGGTCACTAACAAATCTACTAATTGGCCCATAAAACCAAACAGCGACACTTCTAAGATAGCGAGTACCGCCGTAAGTACCGACATGATAATTAATGGCAAACCAAATCCGCGGGTATAATGGCGGCAAAATGCATATAAGGTGTTAGGTGGTTGAGTGGGTTCTTCTTGTGGTAATGCTTGGGTCAATGATTCAAAAAATTTAAACATCTAATGCTCTGACTTCATGATGAATATTCTGCCGCCTAGGATAGCGTAAAATGGCCACATGTCATGGGTTAAATTGTTACTATATGCGAAACGAATGGGTTCGGTTTCCCGCGAGTCGTGATTGTTGTGCTACTGTAAAGTAATAATATTAATACGCAGTGCAAGAATATGTTGTGATGCCTTGACCAATTGCTTCAAAAACCTGTAGCTCTCTATCGGTCACCATCTGTATGTTAATAGTAATTTTTGAGCTGAGTCTTGTTTATTGATATAACTTAGCGCAGCACAATGTAATATTCTTGCTGCATACAATTCATCATAGTGCATTGATAAGACGATAATCCCCATTTGTGGTCACCAACAATAAAAATATTTTGTACTTTTAGTCCAGACACTGACAAGATGGAAAGCATGAAGAATCATATTTTTTATTAATTTATGAAAAATAACGTTTTATTTTACCCATACGCCCTGTAGGATTTTTAAAATAAATATTTTGGTTGTTTTGTGTTTTAATTATTTGCGCTATAATTTTTACATCCATAGCCCCACACACGGGATGGCAAAACCACCTCAACTTACCGCGATATATTTTAGCCAAAAAATACCCTTCGCACTTAATTTTTTATGTAGCTTAGAGACCAACGATTTGAAAAATAGATGTTTATGCTCCTTTCAACAATGAGATAAAAACCACTATGAATATCATCAATAGGAACAATGTCAGAGTATACGGTAAAGGCGCTAAAACAATCGTTTTTGCCCATGGCTATGGTTGTGATCAAGCTATGTGGCGTAGAGTCAGTCCGTCCTTTGAAGATGAATATAAGGTGGTATTATTTGACTATGTCGGCGTAGGTTTGTCTAATGCTGATGCTTATGATCCTCTGCGTTATTCAAGTTTGGCCGGTTATGCCAAAGATATTGTCGAGATTTGTACAGCACTTGATTTGCAAGATGCGATCTTGGTAGGGCATTCGGTCAGCAGTATGATTAGCTTGTTAGCTGCAATCGAAATTCCCCATAGAATATCAACGTTGATCATGATTTGCCCAACCCCACGCTATTTGAACGACCGACCCGATTACATCGGTGGCTTTGAACAGGCCGACATTGAGGGTTTGCTCGATACAATCGATCGCAATCAACCAGGTTGGGCAGCTCATCTCGCCGGTATTGTTGTAAATAACCCCGATCAAGCAGAATTGGCAGAAGAACTGGAAGTCAGTTTTTGTGCCATGGATCCCGCCATAGCTAAGCGTTTTGCCAAAGCAACTTTTTTGGCGGATAATCGTTTTGATCTGGTGGGTTTTGACAAGCCCTGTTTGATCCTTCAGTGTCAGAACGATTTAGTTGCCCCGAATGTCGTAGGCGATTATTTACATCAACATTTGCTTAATAGTGACTTGCAGCAGATGAAAGCGACCGGACACAGTCCTCATATGAGTCATCCGCTTGAAACCATCACATTGATCAAAGAATACCTTGCCAGTAATGTAAAGCAGAACTAAAGAGTGAATATTTAGAGTGGATATTTCAAAATTTAATCTTATGGAGGCACCCTGCGGCTTGTTTATCTTTGATGACAGCTTAAGGGTAATGACGGTTAATCAAACCTTAGCCACTATGCTTAACCTTACTATACAAGACTTAGTGGGTAAAAATTTGGATGTCATGCTGACATCATCCAACCGTTTGCAGTTTCATCTGCAAGTGATGCCAATATTGCATCTTCAGGGGCATATTGAAGAGATTTCCATGGCTCTGGCTGGCGCAAAGGGAATCGAGATCCCGGTCATTTTTAATGCCGTGCGACGAGAAGTTGAGGGGAGTGCCTATACCGAATGTGTGGTCATGGCTATGAACGAACGTAAACGTCTGGAAGATGAATTGTTTAATATAAAAAAAGCAACCGAACAAGTGCCCGGTACCCTTTATCAATTTCAGCTTTTTGCAGACGGGAGTGCCTGCTTTCCTTACTCAAGTGAGGGAATACGTAATATCTATGAGTATAGCCCGCTACAGTTAAAAAAAGACGCAGATTTAGCGTTTAAACGCATTCACTTGGATGATTTAGAGGTGATCAGACGAGAAATTATAGATTCTGCCAAAAACCTCACTGTATGGCATCAACAATATCGTGTGATTTTACCCAAAGCTGGCATCCGCTGGCTGGAGGGCAATGCCACCCCTGAAGCCCGCACCGATGGCAGTATAGTATGGCATGGTTATATTAACGATATTACCGAGCGAAAAGCGTTAGAACTTTCGTTGTCCAACGAATTTGAACGCACACGAGTGACGTTAAGTTCCATCGGCGATGCGGTTATTACCACCAATGAGCGCCAAGTGGTCGAATACATCAACCCCATTGCAGAGCAATTAACTGGCTGGAAATTGGCCGATGCCATAGGTCAACCTGTAACGAGAGTGTTTAACATCATTAATCAAGATACTCGGCTGGTGGCAAAGAGCCCCATTGCCCATGTTTTGGACGATGGTGCCATTGTTGGGCTGACTCGCGACACAATGTTGCTCAGTAAGGATGGTAGTGAGTATTCGCTGGAATGCTCTGCGGCACCGATTTTTACCCTTGGTGATGTGATAACAGGTGTCGTTATGGTTTTTCGTGATGTAACCGGCCAAAAAAGACTGAGGGAGGAAGTGGATCATCATCGTGCCAGTCATGATCATTTGACTGGACTGGCGAACCGCAGAGAGTTTGAGCGAAGATTACTTGAAATATTTGAGTCATCAATTTCTACTGGTGTTGCACATGTATTGTGTTCCATCAATTTGGATCAGTTTAAGATAATCAATGACAGCTGTGGACATTCTGCTGGAGACGCTCTATTAAAAGAGATTTCGGCGATACTTACTCTAAACGTGTTTGAAAAAAATCTGGTGGCGCGAACCGGGGGGGATGAATTTTCTCTTTTACTTGAGGGCTGTGATCTCAAAGCGGCTCAACGAATAGCACAACAGGCTTGTGAAAAAATTGCGAACATTCGTTTTTATCACAAAGGTAAATTCGTTCACGTAAGTGCCAGCATAGGCGTAGTAGCTTTCGATGGAAAATGGGAAAATGCTCAGGTAGTGCAACAGGCTGCCGTTAGCGCCTGTTTAGCTGCAAAACATCAAGGTGGCGGTCGTGTGCAAATATATTCAGATACAGATTTAACTGTAATGGAGCTGCGAGGTCAGATGCAGTGGGCTTCTCGCTTGCAACAAGCCATTGATGAAAATCGCTTTGAACTTTTTGCCCAACCCATCATGGCACTTGATGAACAAGCAGAAAAAGGACTACATTTTGAAGTGCTATTGCGCTTACGTGATACCGATGGAGGCTTGGTTTCGCCTGCGTTATTTATGGCTTCCGCTGAACGATTTGGCTTAGCCACACAAATCGATCATTGGGTGGTAAATAGCGTATTAAAGTGGATGAAATCCCATGCTCATGAGTTGGAAAAAATTAATATAATCGCCGTAAACTTATCTGGAAAGTCGGTTGGTGATCGTGATTTTCATCACTTTTTTCTCGAGGCATTGGATCACGCTCAGGTACCGGTACAAAAAATTTCGTTCGAAATTACTGAAACAGCAGCAATCGATTGCCTAGATATTGCCACTGAGTTTATTACTATGCTTCATCAGCGCGGTGCGAAAATCTCCCTTGATGATTTTGGCAGTGGTATGTCATCGATGGCTTATCTTAAAAAACTTGCGGTTGATTATTTGAAAATTGACGGACAGTTTGTGAAAGATATGGCAAACGACAGAGTTGATTGTGCGATGGTTCGTAGTATTAATCAAATTGCGCATTTAACTGGAAAAATCACTATTGCTGAGTTTGTTGAAAATGCTGATATATTGATGTTATTAAAAGATATAGGTATTGATTTTGCCCAGGGATATCACATTGGCAAACCACAGCCAATCAATGAAATTTTTGCCTGGAAAAATATAACGAATACAAGACTAAGCAGTGAGGATCAGTAGATGGAGTTTTCGTCGACAAAGGGCGGTCATAGTGTTGAACGTTGTTAACGCACTACTTTAACGTTTCTGACCCTGTTGATTATTGAAGATAGACCCTGTGTTGATAGACATTCAAAATATTGTTAACGCATGTAGACAGTCATTCAACCGCGACTCGAACCGCCTTGCGTGTTCGTGTGTTGTAGGCAACAATCTCGCCGGACGAAACTCCAATTCCAGACACAGCCTGGATGACCACTTGATGGGTGACCATTAGTGTAAGACTATTTGGGCTGAGCGCTGCAAGCTTTTCTTGCAGTAACTTAAGTGTTTCATTGCGATCAGCGTGCCCTTCAAAAAATGAGTTAAGACCAGCAAAATGTTCAACTTCGCCAAGTTGTAAAAGTTTGGCTGTTTCGAGGCAACGACACCAATAGCTTGAATAAATTTTATCAATTACTATAGCCGACTGCTTTAACTTCTGCCCTAATGAGATAGCTTGACTTCGACCAACGGCATCCAGATTTCGCTGTGTATTGCATTGGTTAATAACAAAATTAATGGGATCACCAAAACCCGGAGCAATAGCATGGCGCATCAATAGTACGTTGGCATCGATTTTCCGTAGCTTATCCATAATAGCATCAACATTTGTCGTGGCGAAGGCGTTCTGCACACTAGCTGATAATATGACAAGAACTAATAATAAATTACCTACTAGCATGTATTTTGAGCCACTGTTGGTTGAAGATTATGATTAATACAGTTCAAAAACATTAGCTTAATTTTCGAATATCAACCAATGAGTATAAGCCAATAACGTTCACGTATCTCGCAAGCAGAGACAGGGGGCGTGTATAGGTAAAATAAAACGTCATTTTTCATAAAATGAAAATACATCATGCCTTATATTTTCTGTAATAACACCTAACTCACATCCTTAGGGGAGTGAAATTCAGCTATTTTTCGCCTATGACTCAACGGTTTTCACAGAATTAAAAACAAGCGCCTTCTGCTGTTGTGCAAACCAGTGCTGAATATTGTTTATGATGATGAACGGCTTTTATTCAAACAGACTTATCTGAGGCCGCGATCTACTTTGTGGGGGCTATATGAGAGCAATAATTCAACGACTTCGTCATTTTTTGTATTCAGGTGGCTGAGTATCTGTTGGAGCATCAATGGGTGTTCATTAAACACATCCTTGTGTCTCACCCTTCGGGTCGCACTCGCTGTGCAAATCCTCTTTCCTGACAATTTGTCTATGCTCGCTATAATTTTAACCGCACCACCGCATTCCTCACAGGTTTCTATTTCTATCCCAAAACCCGTTTAAGTCTTTGTGCCCAGGTCATCGACTGGTGTTTTGTGCCCTTGTCCCCCCTGCCCTGTAGGTAATACTTAGTTTGTTATAGCCTACTTTTTTAGTGATATGTGTGGCAAGTGTGCGAGTATTTTATAAGTGAATAATGGCTAATGAGCCGAATCTTTCACAACCTACTGTTGTTGTATTTTTTCATTGGTACTTTTCTAGTTGCTACTGTTTCCTTTAGATTATTTGAAGATGTATCAAGGTTACCGCAAACAACTTTACAGTGGAGCATATTAACTTACTGGGGAATTGTATCATCCGGTGTTGGCTATTTTGCTTTGAACAAGGGAGCGACACAGGTCAATGTTGGGGCTCTAGCTGTAATGAATAATCTACTCATACCCTCAGGAATTCTGATTAATTTTTTAATGTGGAATCGTGATGCCAACATTGGTTCGAATTAGCATTGCCTTAGGCATTATTTTACTCACACTTTTTATTAACCAGAAAATTTTTAGTATGTTGCATAAATGAAAAAAAAGGAGGTATGGCGTTTAATAACAGACGTATCGGCATGAGATGTGGCAGTAAAAAAGGCACTGCTATAGTCACTTGGATAGATGGTTAAACACGTACTCTTTATATGTCTACTATAAAAAGTGAAAACACTTTGAAGTCTAACTAAAAGATATCATTGAAGGTCCCCAAGTTCATAATCAAGACGACACTTTTTATTAGCCATATTAAATGTTTTTCAGACATTTTAAAGTACCTTTAAGGTGCTTTTATCAATAGTGCTAATAAAACAATCAAAATAAAGACTGTTTACATTTACTACTTTAGTGTAAGTTCAATGAAAACAACAAAATAGTAACAAAACACTATTAAATGTTACAAAATGCTGTAAGATGCTACAAAGGTGTAATAAATTGTTACAATTATCCATATATTTAGCCATATATTCTTTTTCTCTTCTTGTTTTTGCCCATGAAGGCGAAAAATTTATTGCCTCAAGCCAGTGGCAGCATAAAAACTTAACTGTTCAGTGGGATGATAACTGGCCCACGGAGCATTGTATTGACATTTTAGATGTTAATACAATGACTTATAGCTTTGAAAGTGAAGTTTCGATGAAATTCGATTTTCATGTTCACCCTAATAATGAAAATAATGAATATCAAACTGACTATTTTTCAAAGTCTGACTCCATAGCAAAAAATACGGGTGAAATTATCACCAATAAACCAGGGACTTATTGTTTTCAATTTAGCCCTGTTAAACGACACACTAAAAATAGTGTCATTAAACTAAAATATCGATTAACACCAGCCATTAACAGGCGGTAAGCATAAAAATTAATTAGGTCCTATACCCGCCTAAGAGGAAATTAAGAATGATAAAAAAAAGCCAAATAAAAATAATAAATGCTTTAAAAGCAGCTTTTATTATTTTATTTTTATTAAATGTCCAATCGGTAATGGCCAACTCTAAGCTGTTAGTCGTAGATCCTACGGTACCTGATTTTGAGCAGCTTCTTACGAACCTACCTGAAGATACTCATTACATCGTATTAAATTACACTGATAATGCCTTTATTCAAATAGCTAATCAGTTAGATAAAAAACAGGCTGATAGTGTTCATATTCTTTCTCATGCGGAGCCTGGCTCACTAACTTTAGCAGGTGAGAGCATTGATGCAGGTAACCTCAAAAAATATGACGATGCGTTAAATAAAATCAAAGAAAATATCAGTGCCGGAATGGATATTTTATTTTATGGCTGTGATTTAGCCGCAACAGATAGCGGTAAGTCATTATTATCGTTAATTGCCGATAAAACTGGCGCTGATGTTGCCGCCTCTGTAGATAAAACCGGTCATAGTACGTTAGGTGGTGACTGGGATTTAGAGTATAAAGTTGGTCATGTTGAAGAAGAGGTTTTAATTGCTCAAAATGTACAAAATAGCTATTTATATACCTTAAGTCATTGGCGCGGTGGCTCTATTTCTTGGAGTGCAATAGAACTCGATAATGACGGTTTAAAAAATGATGTCGAAATTGTGGTTAAAACCGCTTGTGCTTTAGGTAGATCATGTGAGCCATCTACTTTAACTAACCCAAATTCTATTTCTTCCTTAACACTCACTGGCACAGTCACAACGACCTTAACAGACTATATATTCGCAGAAACAACTTTCACCGGCAAAGATCTCGACCCTGATACAACTTATTTTGTTTATTATGATAGTTGTTGCCGAATAGGTTTAAAAAACAATTCAGGGGGGAGATGGAAAATTCAAAGCAATATTTTAATGAAAGATGGCAATTTAGCCCCTAAAATTGATTTGCCCATTTTGTATGAAATTCCTATGTTAGATGAAAATGGCAATGCCGCCTCGTCATTTTCTTTCCCTGTTAGTGCCACTGATCCAAATGCAGATACCATTGTTTACCGTTTAGCTACAGAAGATGAGCTGGGTAGAACAGGAAGTGGTTACACCAATCCTTTAGGCGTGACCATAAATGCTAATACCGGTGTGGTCACGTGGGATTTTAACGCTTTACCCGCGAGCCCACAAGGCTTATATAGTGCTGGGTTTGTCGCGGAAGATGTAGATATCAGTGGTAACGCTAAGTCAAAAAGTCATGTCGATCTTATTTTAGACCTACAAAATAAACAAGGTGTTACTTATGTCGCAGATGCATCAATCCCTGATAGTCGAAATGTTATTGTCGCCAAAGGTACTAGCTATTCATTTAGTCTTACCGGTAACGCTGTTGATGTTACCAGTTTAGGTCAATTAGATGGCGCATTAACAGAGCCTAGCGAAGGTAATTTCATTTTTACTCCAGGTAATGTGGACGACGCTATTGATTTAACGGCGGGAACATATCCGCTTACATTTGAAGTGCGTGATACGACCAATACCTTTGTTACAAGTTATTTAATTTTAAATTTCATTGTACCAGATCCTAATGGGCCTAAAATCACCAATATTGAAGGTGATTTAACCAGTTATTCGTCTACTTATGCTCAACAGGTAGATAAAGACATTAATGCCGTAGTGACCGATTTAGATAACAACAGCAATACAGTTAACCATCTAAATAATGGTTTTATAAAGTTCAATATTACTTCTGTCGATGGTCAGTATGAAATTTTAGATATCAAATCTGATGGCACAGGAACAGGGCAAATTAGTCGTGTAGATTATGACGTTTTTTATGAAGGTAATAAAATAGGTGACGTTAGCTCTCTTGAAGATGGTATCGGCCAAGCTCTTCGTATTGACTTTGGTACTGCTTCTATAGATGCCGTACAAGCTTTAGTGCGCAATTTAACTTATGCCGATACGTTTGTGATTCGCTCTAGTGGGCAACGCAGTATGTCCTTGATTATTGAGGATAGCGATGGTTTAAACACTAGTTATTCTATCAATGTTAGTGTCAATGACCACCCAGATAGACCCGCCACTGGTCCCCCTATTGTAGTTAACAATAAGTTGACCATTGAAAGTGGCGCGTCAAAATCTATTGCTTCAAATAACATCAAATTTGCTGATGCAGATAACGTTCCAGCGGATTTAATCATTACCGTTTCTGCTGTAACACACGGACAATTTGAATATATCGCTAATGGCGGTGTTAAGATTACTACGTTTACACAAAAAGATATTAATAACGGCCTAATTCAATTTGTGCATGATGCTAGCAGTACAATACCCTCTTATCAATTAACCGTGACGGATCCATCTTCAAATGTATTTGGTCCTAGTTTAGCCGCTATTAACTTTGCTAATGGCTCAATTGATAACCTAAATATTTATGAAAATAAAATAGGCGTTGGCATTATCAGTAATGCTAATATTACAGGTTCGACAACATACTCAATTACAGGCGGTGCAGACAGTAGCTCTTTTACGATCAATGCTTCATCAGGCTCTTTGACTTTTATCACAGCGCCCGACTATGAAACAGATGCTCATTCGTATCTTGTAGAAGTCACTGTAATAGGTAGCTCGTCAGGTACCGATGTACGGACCGTCAATGTGTTATTACAAGATATAAATGAATCACCAAGCATCTCAGGCACAAATCCAACAAATACACTTAATCCCCGTACTCCTGATAGTTACTCTTTTACTCCAGTGGCAACAGATCCTGAAAATGCAGCGCTAACCTTTAGTATTGAAAATAAACCTGACTGGGCATCATTTAATGCCTCTACTGGTGAGCTTACGATAACTGATCCATCAAATACTATTGCGGCGGCCGATGCTGGCTTATATAGTGATATTCAAATTACAGTAAACGATGGTATTAACAGTGCTTCTTTATCTGCGTTTTTTATTAATGTTTTAGATAATGCAACACCTGTTGCCAATCCGCAAACTGGAGTATTAACCGATGAAGATACCGCAACCTCTATCACACTAAGTGCAACAGATGCTGATAACGATGCGCTGACTTATACTATAGTTTCTACTCCTACCAATGGGGCCTTAACGGGAACTGCACCAAATTTAACCTATACACCTAATGCCAATTATTTTGGTAGTGACAGTTTTAGCATTAAAGTAAACGATGGTACGGCAGATTCTAATACTGCTACCATTACAATCACTGTTGCTGATATCAATGACTTGCCAACGGTTTCAAGCCAATCAGTCAATACGCTGGAAGACAATGCGCTTGCAATAGTGTTGGCTGCTACTGATTCAGATGGTTTAATCGTCAGTTATACAGTAAATTCTCCTAGTAATGGTCTTTTAACGGGAAGCGCACCAAACCTAACCTACACACCTGATGTTAATTTCTCAGGCATCGATAGCTTTACTTATAGCGCAACGGATGATGATACTGGCGAATCATTACCTACAACAGTCAGTATTATAGTGACTAACGTAAACGATGCACCCGTGATCGCAGGTACACCAGCAACAACGATTGCTGAAGACACTCCTTATAGCTTTACGGCAACGGCAACTGATGATGACGGGGATACTCTAGTCTACTCAATGACAGGTGCGCCAAGCTGGTTAAACATTAACTCAGCAACAGGTGTGCTCAGTGGTACGCCAACCAACAGTGATGTAGGTACAACCAGTAATATCCTACTCACGGTTACTGACCTAGCCAATGTGAGCGATAGCTTAAGCGCTTTTACCATTACAGTGACTAACGTAAACGATGCACCCGTGATCGCAGGTACACCAGCAACAACGATTGCTGAAGACACTCCTTATAGCTTTACGGCAACGGCAACTGATGATGATAACGGGGATATTTTAGTCTACTCAATCACAGGTGCACCAAACTGGTTAAACATTAACTCAGCAACAGGTGTGCTCAGTGGTACGCCAACTAACAGTGATGTAGGTACAACCAGTAATATCGTACTCACGGTTACTGACCTAGCAAATGTCAGTGATAGCTTAAACGCTTTTACCATTACAGTGACTAACGTAAACGATGCCCCCGTAATCTCAGGTACACCAGTTTTTGAAGTAAGAGCGCTTGTTAACTACGACTTTACACCGTTAGCAACAGATGTAGATACGGATGATATCCTAAAATTTAGCATGGTTAATAAACCAGTATGGGCAACCTTTGATACCTTAACTGGACAATTGTCGGGTATTCCAGCTGTTGCTCAGGTAGGTGATTATGCTGGTATTGTGATCTCAGTTACTGATTCGCAAAATGAAAGTGCCGAGCTACTAGATTTTACGATTAGCGTTTTAACGGCGGTGGACACAGATGGGGATAGTGTTCCTGATGTTAAAGAGCGAGAAGAAGGCACTGACCCAACCGACTCTACAGATATAAAAGACACCGATGGTGATGGTGTGCCTGATTACATAGAAGCGCATGACGGTACAGACCCAAGCGATGCTACAGATATAAAAGATACCGATGGCGATGGTATTCCAGATTACATAGAAGCGCGTGACGATACAGACCCAAGCGATGCTACAGATATAAAAGATACCGATGGCGATGGTATTCCAGATTACATAGAAGCGCGTGACGGTACAGATCCAAGTGATGCTACAGATATAAAAGACACCGATGGCGATGGTATTCCAGATTACATAGAAGCGCGTGACGGTACAGACCCAAGCGATGCTACAGATATAAAAGATACCGATGGCGATGGTATTCCAGATTACATAGAAGCGCGTGACGGTACAGACCCAACCGACCCTGCAGATATAAAAGACACCGATGGTGATGGTGTGCCTGATTACATAGAAGCGCGTGACGGTACAGACCTAAGCGATGCTGCAGATAAAAAAGATACCGATGGTGATGGTGTGCCTGATTACATAGAAGCGCGTGACGATACAGACCCAAGCGATGCTGCAGATAAAAAAGATACCGATGGCGATGGTATTCCAGATTACATAGAAGCGCGTGACGGTACAGACCTAAGCGATGCTAATCAGCTTGTAGATAGTGATGGTGATGGTGTGCCTGATTATGTTGAAAGAGAAAATGGAACAGATCCAGAAGATGCTACTGATAATATTGATACCGATGGTGATGGTGATCCTGATTATGTTGAAGACAAAGCTGGTTCAGATAAATTCAATGGTACTGATTTATCTATAGATACCGATGGTGATGGTGTTCCTGATATTATTGAACAACAACAAAATACAGATCCAAATAATTCAGCTAGTATGCAAGACACAGATGGTGACGGTGTAGCTGATTATAAAGAAGGTGTAGAGGGAACAGAGCCAACAGAAGCTGACACAGATAATGATGGCGTCCCTGATGGTGAAGATGACTACCCTCTTGATAGTAGTAAAACAAGGATAAATAACGCACCTGTCGCTAATGACGATAATTTCACGCTTACCTATAATAGTGAAGGTCGTTACATCTTTGATGTTATATCAAACGATAGTGATATTGATGGTGACACATTAACTATAGTAAGTGCCAAGGCTTCACTTGGTACAGTAACTATTGAAGATAATCAATTGGTCTACCTTGTGTCAGGTGTTGTTCAAGGGCTATTAGAGCTTGAATATGGCATTAGCGATGGTCGCACTAATGAAGGAAACGTCAATGCTCAAGCGAGTGTCGTTGTAGCATTTGGTGGTGATATTGATGCATTGCTACCAGTGATAACACTACCTGATGATGTTAGTACCGATGCCACTGCACTTTATACAAAAATTAACTTAGGCGTAGCAACAGCTAAAGATAATAACGGTAGAAGTATTCCTGTTTCACTTGTTGATGGCATAACTTTCTTTCCTCCAGGTAATAACCTAGCCTACTGGCAAGCAGAAGATAGCGATGGACTTAAAAGAGTGGTTACTCAAAACGTTGCTATAAACCCATTGATCACTATAGGTAAAGATGGAAAAAGCAGTGAAGGTAATTACTATACGGTAGGGGTTTACTTAAATGGTGAGTCACCCACTTACCCTGTCACAGTTACTTACACCGTAAGTGGTAATGCAGATAGCAGTGACCATGACTTACTGTCTGGTGAAGTGGTTATCGAATCAGGTATCTCAGCTAACATTGGGTTTAATGTACTAGCCGATGATATCGCAGAAGATACTGAAACTCTTATCATCACTTTGTCTGATGATGTAAATCTAGGCGCTAAGTCAGAGTTTACGCTCACCATAACAGAGGAAAATATTGCGCCAGAAGTGAGTTACACCATCACTCAAGATGGTGAAAAACGAGTGTTTATAGATATTTCAGGTGGTGATGTAATAATTAAAAGCCATGTTGTTGATGTTAATACACAAGATACGCAACGCTATAATTGGTTTGATATCTCAGGTAATTTAGTCGACACAGATTACGATGTCAGTCGCTTTACCTTTTCCCCATCAAACTTAGCATTAGGTGGTCACGACCTAGCATTAACCGTAACAGACAATGGCGAAATTGCTTTAAAGACTGAAACCGTTATTTACTTTGAGGTTGTGAGTCAACTCTCAGCACTAACTAGTCTGGATAGTGATGGTGATCTGATCCCTGATGATGCCGAAGGTTACGGTGATAGTGACGGCGACGGTATACCTGATTACTTAGATGCTAATAACAGCTGTAATGTTATGCCAGAGCAAGTTGGTGAATCTCAACTATTTTTAGCAGAAATAGAGGCAGGTGTCTGTATGCGTAAAGGTGGAACGGTTGCTCAAAATGAGTCAGGTTCAATACTGTTAAATACTTATGAACTTGCTACAGACGAAGAAGCAATTAACGTTGGTGGCTTATTTGACTTTATTGTTTATGGCCTGGCAACACCAGGACAAAGTGTCAGTATTGTATTACCTCAAGTATTACCTATTCCAGAAGGCGCTATTTACCGTAAATACAGACCTACTACTGGTTGGGGGGAGTTTACGGTAGACAATAACAACTACGTATCATCGACAGCAGGAGAGGTAGGGTTTTGTCCTCCACCCAATAGTGACCTATGGAGAATTGGCTTAACAGCTGGACATTGGTGTGTGCAACTCACTATTGAAGATGGTGGGCTTAACGATGATGATGGCGAAGTTAATGGTCAAGTAATAGACCCCGGTGGTGTTGCTACTTGGGATAACGCTAATAACTTACCTGAAGTAAATTCAGAAATGGTCAGCACAAGACAAAACTATGCAGTTACCGTTGATGTGCTTATTAATGACAGTGATGCCGATGGTGATAGCTTGGTGATTAGTAGTGCATTGGTAGATTTTGGCAACGTCAGCATTGTTGATGAACAGTTACTGTATACCCCAGATGAAAATTTCTTTGGTATTGCGACAATATCTTACGGTATCAGCGATAATAATGGCGGTAGTGGTCTTGGCTATGTCACTGTTGATGTTGTTGCAAATATAGAACCTGTAACAGTTGAGGATGCAGCAAGCACAGACGACAGAACCCCTATCACTATTGATGTACTTGCAAATGATACTGATGGTGATGGTGATACGCTTACCCTTATTGATGGCAGTGCCATACAAGGCAGTGTAACCATTAGCAATAACATGATGGTATATACGCCATTAACTGGTTATGGGGGTTTAGATACAGTGACTTATACTATTGATGACGGTAACGGAGGCCAAACTACAGGGCTTATTTCGGTGACAATTAATGCTTATCAGGCAGTGGGAGAAACTAAAGCATCAGGTGGTAGTGCAGGTTGGATCTCTTTACTATTAGGTGGTTTAGTCATGCTTAGGCGTAAATGTCGTCATAGTTGTAAATCAATATCATCAATAAACATCACAAAATTTTTGGCCTTAGGCTCGCTCGCTATACTTAGTTGCAATGGTAATGCTAACGATGATGGTATTGAAATAAAGGCCCCTCAAGTAGGCTGGTACCTAGCTGGAGAGCTTGGTTACAGTACAACGGATGTTGATAAACTCGATTTTGATGGGTTTTATCAACAAAATGGTATAGAAGCCAGTACGTTATCGGTTGATGATAATGACTTCAGTCAAGGGTTATTTTTAGGGTATCAATTTACCCCATATATAGGACTTGAAGCTGGCTATTTAAGTCTAGGAGAACGCGCTGTTACTTTTAAAGGAAATACCCTTGATATCGATGCTTTTCATGATAATTCAGAGCATTTTTATCCACAAAGTGGTGAAGGTTTTTCTTTAAATATAGCGGCCAGTTGGCCGCTAACAGACAAATTAAAATTAGCAGGTCGTCTAGGATACTTTGATTGGGAAGGTGATTATGACCTATCAAATATGTCAGGAAATGTCGGCTCAGATGCCCTGTCAGGTAACGATATTTGGTACGCCGGAGAATTAAATTATCGAGTGTCAGATGACTTTCAAGCCTATCTAAGTGTTGCTCAATTTAAATTATCACGTGATACCACCACGACCTTTTCGATGGGTGTTCGTTATTTCTTCGGTGACGCTTCAAATAACGCTTACTCTGGTGGCTCGAATAAAAACGTATCTGATAACGTATCTGATAGTAACGCTCTTACAAAAATTGAACCTACTCAAACTGCTGCGATAGAAGAAGTAGACGTTGTTATTCCCACGTTAATCGAGCTACCTGAGCCAATCTCTATTTACTTTGCCGTGACTAAAGACAATCTTGCTCAAGAGGCTTTAACGCAACTAAGTGAACTTGAATACTTATTGGCTGAGCGAAATGATATTTCAATAGCACTTGATGGTTATGCCTCAAAAAATGGCGATACTAGCTTTAACACACAACTCTCTCATTGGCGTGCTTATAATGTGCAGAAGCACCTTTACTTAGCAGGTGTTGAATTATCACGCATGAATGTTGATTTCCATGGTGATAATAACCAGGCCAATAATATAAAATCACAACGAGTAGATGTCAGTTTCACTTATACTGAGAATAAGCAATCGGTTGCGAGTGAAGCTATAGCCATCAACTTTGATCTGTTTTCAAATAAACTTAGCCAAAATGATATAGCAAAGATTAACGCAGGTTTAGCAACACAAGAACTATCTGCATTAAGCTATATTGAATTAATGTCTTATGAAAAATCGCCTGGTAATGAACATGGGTTAATTGAATTAGCCGCGAGTCGTGCTGATAAAATTAAGACTTTGTTAATTGAGCAAGGTGTAACTGCCCCTATTAAAATTAATTACTTGTTACTTAATGGTAGCGAGGAAAATAAAGGCAGAAAAGTAATCATTAGTTTTTTTAAGTAGGCGGTGCTCTAACCATTGAACGATGGTTAGTCTATATATCAATGGTTATAAAAGGGTTAAACGATATTTATCGTTTAACCCTTTTTTTAGTTCACATATTAATACATTAGTGAAGTGGTTTATCCCCAAATGAGATTGATTAGCCCTAAACACCTCATTAGCGTTACCTACCGATGATTAATCATAAAGCACAAAAATAGTATAAATATTTTTTGATGTCACTTGTATTGTTAGCGCTAAACGCAGGCATATCGTTTCTTGAATAACAAAAAGCTCATAGCTGTGTGTCTAACTGCCCTCAAGTAGGTATATTTATGAGGACAGTTTTCCAGTTAGCGCTGTAACATATATTACATCAGGTGACTTAACACCGAATTTGAAACGGTTTATAGGGTCCCTTTATAAAAAACTATAAAAAAACCAATCCTAATGATATAACAATGCCAGAATAGACAAGTATAACTAAGCAATAGCCCATAATATCTCTTGCTCCAAGTTTAGCAATTCCCAATAATGGTAAAGCCCAAAATGGTTGTATCATGTTTGTCCAAGCATCTCCCCAGGCAATTGCCATTGCCGTTCTGGCCGTATCTACGCCAAGTTCAATGGCTGCTGGCATCATAATAGGTGCTTGAACAACCCACTGTCCGCCACCCGAGGGGACAAAAAAGTTCACAACGCCTGCACTTAAAAAAGTAAATAAAGGAAAAGTATCTACTGTAGAAATATTAACAAAACCTTGTGAAATATATCCAGCAAGTGAAACACCATCTGGACCCATAAATTTCATCAGTCCCATTATTCCAGCATAAAAAGGGAATTGTAGTAAAATACCCCCGACATTTTTGGACGCATCAGCCACTGCACGTACTACTTTAATGGGAGTGCCATGTAAAATAATGGCAGTAAATAAGAAGATAAAATTAATTATATTCAAATTTAAAGCAAATCCATTTTCGATAAAATAAGAGAAAATAAAACTATATCCTAAAACACCCAGTGCTCTATTTATCCATTTAGAATTTTCAAGCTTTTGGGCTGGCGTCATATTATTTTTATCTAATGTTTCTACTATTTCAGCTTCAAATAAGCGGGTATCCACTTCAATGGTTTTTTCTTTTGAAGGATGCATAAACTTTAGAATAAAAGGTAATGTAAGCACAAGTATGGCGACAATAATTAAATTATATGACGAAAATATGGTTTCGCTTGTTGGAATAGCTTGTGTTAATGCCCCATTTGTTATTTCTGCTAGACCAGTAGATGAGGCAATCGTTAATGGAATAGAGCCTGAAAAACCTGCATGCCAAATCAAAAAACCAACGTAGGCAGAAGCGATTAATAATGGATAATGAACCCCTTTTACTTTATGAGCGACTTCTCTCGCAAAAATTGCCCCAATAACTAAACCAAAGCCCCAGTTAATAAAACTGGCAACTAATGCAACAAAACTGACCAGAAGTATCGCTTGTCCTGGTGTTTTTGAAAATCCAGCGAGTTTAGATAAATATTTTTTAAACACATCTGTTGTTGCTAATATGGTCCCAGTGACCAGCACCATTGCCATCTGCATTGCAAATGACAAAATAGACCAAAAACCTCCATACCAAGCTGTGACCAAATCCATAGGAGAGCTTTGTGTAAGAGGTATAGCGGCAATAAACACAACAAAGGTCAATATAACGGCAAAAACAAATGGATCAGGAAGCCAATTCTTCACCAAACTAACAGAGCTGTCAGTAAACTTAACAAATATGTTTTTCATGTTATTCCTTTTTTTAATATCCAATTTTTAAGCACTTAACAAATACCACTATTCTACGCCCCTTCATTCGAATTTAGTGTCACTTCGTATCAAGCTGGTGTTACATTTTGACATCCTTAAAGCTAGCAGAGTAGATACTTGATACCAAGTGCTTTACTGCTTTCTTTAACAACAACTGGTTGATACTGGCAATATCTATAGCCAAACCATTTAAAGATCATCAACCATCATTTGGCACAGTATCACTGGCACAATCTTGCCAACAGCCACTGGTATTATTTCATGAAGGATATTTTTTACGTGACGTTATTAGTCAGTATGCAAAAAAATTACTTAGCATTAGATGTTCGCATGGAAAATAATCTTATTGAGCTGCAAAAGTCATTAGTTCGCAATGGCGTTGCTATTAACACTTTTTTATCGCGTATTTTACAAAACGAGCAGCAGATAACATCTATACCTTTGAGCCAAAAATTAAATTTAGTTTAGCGTAGAAAAAATAATTATGTTTCTCAAGCTAGTAAGGCCTTTATGACTTATTTAAGCTCAATGGTGAGCCTTTGGATTAAGCTTAATGGTTTTATATCGCTTAGCAGAGAGCGCTATTTGAGACTTTCTATACTAAAAAACAATATTTATGATAAAAAAATAATATTAATTCATAACAAGGCTTGAATTTATAGCTATTAATCTACATTTAATCTGAGCTTATTACCCAGAGCTCAACAGTAATGCACATATACGCTAAGCCTCCAGCCTATGCCTTATTTATTTATAAGAGCTTTAGCTGATATCCGGGTTTTCAATCGCTTTCGCAGGTTTTTTAAACAACAGAGTGATCTTAGCAAAGATTTTTTCGTAACTTTAACTATCGATATAACAATAAAGAAATATAAATGAAGCATAACCTCATTACCTCAGGCCTTACTGCTTTTTTTCTCATTATAGGTGCTACTGCAACCTCGACTGCAAGTGCAAGTGACAAAAAAATTGAAGCAAATGATTTAGTTGAAATATTCGAAAAGCTAGGAGGAAAACATCCAGGCTATAGAAAAGCACATGCTAAAGGTCTATGTGCCTCTGGCACTTTTGTGCCCGCGCCCAATAAATACTTTACCGGAGCCGCCTTGTTATCAAACGGTGAATTACCCGTATCTATGCGCTTTTCAGTCGGTGGTGCTAGCCCAAGTAGTAATGAGAAAGCCCCTGGTACGCGGGGTATGGGCATGCAAATTCAACTACCTAATGGCGCTTTACATACTTTTACCGGTAACAACTTCCCCGTATTTGCTGGCAAAAATCCAGAAATTTTTCATGGCTTCTTATCGACTTTACTGCCTGATGAAAATGGTAAATCTGACCCCGCTAAAACCATGGCATTTGTCCAGCAGAACCCAAGTTTACAAGCTCACGTTATGTGGAATCAAAACGCTAAAACAGCCGCGTCATTCGCCAATACTGAGTTTTTTGGTTTGCACACCTTTTACTTTGACCAAGCCAATAAACAACAAACTAAGTTTCGCTGGAATATCAAGCCAAGCTTAGGGGTAAAAACACTAGAAAAAGCTGAGGCTGATAGCATGCCAACTGAGTTTTTAGCTGATACTTTTGCGCAACAACTTAAAGATGAAACCGTTAGTTTTAATATTATGGCGAGCTTAGGTGAAGCACAAGATAGCGACATTGACCCTTCACAACAATGGCCTAGTGAACGCCCTCAAGTGACGCTTGGTACGGTAACCGTTAAAACAAGTGGTGGCGATGCCTGTAATAATACTAACTTTGATCCTAATGTGATGTCGGCAGGCTTTATACCCAGTGCTGATCCTATATTAAGAATGCGCTCACCTGCTTATGCTATCTCTTTTGGTAAAAGATTGAGTGGTCAATAAATAATTTTCTAAGTGTTAAAAGCGTTTATTACAAAATCGCTGTACTGAGCAATGAATGAGGGGGTGGTTTTACGCTACCACCCTTACTTTTGAAACTTAATATTCAAAAGCAAAGGATGATAGCCGCTTTTAAATGAATTAAAAGCAAGCTATACAAAAGCCAAAATGTATCTTTTGAAATTGAGTGAGAGTTGATTGTAAAATGAAAGTGACTTAGTCAATTTAACTCGCACTTAACATTACATTTCAATACGAATGCTACATTTACATATAACTACAAGTTATTACAAAATATAAAATAATACATTTATATTATATGAGACAATCATATTAATAACTGAGATCTACATCTAGTGACCTATTAACCTGACCTATGAAATAGCTTTCTAGATAAATTATCTTCATAAATGAATAAGGAAACAATAACGTGTCTACAACTACACTTTTTTCGACAACAACATTCGCTAAAAAGCCCCTAAAAAATCGTTTCGTTCTTGCACCGTTAACTCGCGGTCGTGCAGGTCCAACTCGCGTCCCCAATGAATTAATGGCAGAGTATTATCAGCAGCGCAGTACGGCTGGCTTAGTAATTGCTGAAGCGACCGCTATATCTGAAGAAGGCAATGGTTGGGTAAACTCACCCGGTATTTATAGCCAGGAAATGGTCGAGGGTTGGAAAAAAATTACTGAGCGCGTGCATCAGCAAGACAGTCAAATTATTCTTCAGCTTTGGCATACCGGACGAGCATCTCATAGTGACTTTCATGACGGTGAATTGCCGCTATCAGCTTCAGCATTAAAAATTAATGGCGATCAAATTCATACCCCTGAAGCTAAAAAAGACTACGAAGTGCCACGCGCTATGACAGTGCAAGATATCAAAAGAACAGTGGAAGACTTTCGCAAAGCAGCTGAAAATGCCAAGGCAGCAGGCTTTGATGGCGTTGAAGTTCATGCCGCAAACGGCTATCTCATTAATCAGTTTCTTGATGCTAGCACCAATCAGCGTGACGATGAATATGGCGGTAGCATTGAAAATCGTACGCGCTTTTTAAACGAAATAATTGAAGCGGTATTAACAGTATGGCCTGCGGAAAATGTTGGCAGCAGAATTTCGCCCAATGGCGTATTCAATGATATGGGCTGTGATGACTACAGAGAATTATATACCCATGTTATACAGCGTTTTACTCATTACCAGCTTGGTTTTGCGCATATTATGGATGGCTTAGCTTTTGGTTTTCACGCACTGGGAGAGCCAATGATACTGGAAGATTTCAGAAGTTTATATCATGGCCTTATTATAGGGAATTGTGGCTACGACCAGGCAAAAGCTGAAGCGGTAATTGGTTCAGACAAAGCTGATCTGGTGGCTTTTGGTCGCCCCTATATTGCTAACCCCGATTTACCTCAGCGTATGCTTAATAACTGGCCATTGGCGCCATCTGACGATACCAGTGATTGGTATGGTGGCGGCGCTAAAGGTTATACTGATTATGAAACCTACAAGTCCGCTTAGGTTTACAACATAATCGCAGGGACAAGTTTGCAGATTATAGACCTGCTGTAGGAGAACAAGAAAGTTATTTACTAAAGCTGTTTTATTTATTTTGGGGAATTTTATTAACAATATTTTAATGAGCGCTTTGTGCGCATTCCTGACATTCTAGCTAAAAATATTGCCATATATTTTCTAATGAATTTACTATTAGCGTAAACAATGTATAGCTTGATGCTTTCTCTAACGAGCCAGTAAATAAAAAAGCAGATACCATCATCGGTATCTGCTTTTACATATTTTACAATCAATCAGTTAAATTAATTACTTTTGGGGGCAATTACTTTTGAGGCGTGATTAAGAACTTCTCACCTGTCGCTTGTTTTGAATAAGCTGCCATCGATTTTAATTGTAATACTTCTGCCAACGACACTTCATGTGTGTAGTGACTAGCAAATGTTGTCGTGATTTCATCTGCAACACGTTTACGCATCGCTATTACCGTTTTAGTGCCTAACTTACCTAGCGCATTGAATAATAAGAAGCCATTGACAGCCCAAGCAAAACCGAAGTTACGATTGAGTGTTACAGGGCCACGGTCTAATGCGCCATAAATGTACACTTGTTTGAACGTGTCAGAGCCATAAACGCTGTGTTCTTTCATATCACGAACCGCAGCAACTTCCATACAATTAAGAATGTCACTTGTTAGCTTACCACCACCAATAGGGTCAAACGCAATAGTTGCGCCTGTTTCAATAATTGCCGCCGTTAAGTCAGCAAGAAAAGTCTCACTACTAGAATTAACAATATATTTTGCGCCCATATCACGTAATAATGTTTCTTGTTCGGCTTTACGGACAATGTTAATTAAATCAACGCCATCAGCAATACAAATACGGTTTAGCATTTGGCCAAGGTTAGACGCCGCCGCCGCATGAATAATGGCTTTATGACCTTCAGCACGCATAGTTTCAACCATAGCTAATGCCGTAAGTGGGTTAACAAAAGAAGAGGCGCCCTCTTTAGCTGTAGTACCTTCTTTTAATGGTAAGCAGCTTTGTACGTTGGCGGAGATAAATTGACGATACGTGCCACCGCCAATAACGGCAACGGTTTTACCCATTAATGCTTGTGCCGCAGGCGATGAACCCGCCGCTATAACGGTTCCTGCGCCTTCATTACCAACAGGAATTGCTTTACCAACACGCGCTTTAACCGCAGGCATAAACTTAGCGGGAACATCTGCCGTAATCACTGGACTTTGTTCAGTGCCTGATTGCTGCGCGCTTGTCATATCTGCAGCGCTAAAAAGAACGGCTAAATCAGACGGGTTTAATGGTGCAGCTTCAAGACGAATAACCACTTCATCGACACCAGGTTGTGGTATTTCGATGTTTTTTAAGGCAAGTGTTAATTTATTGTCTTCACTGATGGTTGAAGTAAGTTGGATATTTGACGTTGTCATAATGTTTGCTCCTGCAAATAATAAATTTTTTCAACCAATAACTTTATTGTATTGGTTATACTTTGTTCGTAATTGAATTCACGTAAAAATGTGGTATTGACTGCTTTGATCGCAACTACATGTTATCCGGCGTTTGCCGCTTTAATTTGAGCGGTCACCTTTTGCATAAACTCAGGCATGTTTGCCTGACGGTCGGCCTCTACTTTTTGGGCAATGGCAGATTGACTCATGGCATTGTTCCATTCTTTCATTCCTGGTACTTCTGCCAGTACATCCCACTCAAGCTGGCTAGCGCCAAAAGCGCTAACAATAGTGTTTACATAATGAAGATAGATATCTGCCATGGTTAATTGTTCACCTGCCACCCAAGGTGAAAACTGACACAAGCGACTTAAAGCTGTAATGCCACGCGTTAATACTTGACGTACTTCAACTTTAATAGCATCAGGCACTGCTGTGCCTGAAAATGCATAAGGTATCAGTCGTCTGCTTGGCAGTTCAAAATAAAGCTCTGCTATTTTCATCATTTGGCGGACAACAGCACGCTCTCCTGCATTTTCAGGATATAGCGGAGTTGCAGGGTAAGTCTCTTCGATAAAATCACAAATAACACTCGACTCTGAAAGTTCAAGGCCTTCAGCCGTTGTGATAACGGGTACTTTGCCAGCAGGACTCATTGCGAGTAATTCCTCACTACCCGCGTAAAGTAGGTTTTCTTTAAATGGCAATTCTTTGTGTAGCAATACATGTTTCACTAGGTTGTAGTAGTTACTAGCGGCAAAACCGTGCAAAATTATCATAAGTAAGTGTCCCGTCATTAATGTGAAAATTGTGTTTAGCTCTGTTTAATTATGCTCAATTGCCGAAAGTGCAATTAAAGCCTCTGTTTTTAATACCTTGCCATAAGAGTAAGGTGGTAATCTTTAAGTTAAACGTATTATTACTTGTTTTAATTTGGTTATATATAAGGGAAAATGCGAATCACTATTGCTTTTAAAGCAACAATCAAGCAAAAGCATTCAGTATTTATTTAATGGAGAAGCCAGTTGGATCAACTACGTGCAATACGCTATTTCAGCAAGGTCGTCGAAACGGGCAGTTTTACCAAAGCGGCGAATACTTTAAATGTGCCGCCCTCATCGTTGTCGAGACGCGTGGCTGATTTAGAAAAGAGTTTAGGAGCAACGCTATTAAAGCGTTCAACTCGAATCGTTAAACTGACAGAAGTAGGACAAATTTATTATAACGATGTCCAGCAAATATTGAATCAACTAGAACAAAGCAATGAAACGGTTCGTAGTTATCAAACAACCCCCATGGGTCGTTTGTCTATCAGTTCAATGGTCGGTTTTGGCGAAAAAATATTACTGCCTTTGTTTGATGAATTCAGTGCGTTATACCCTGAAATTGTCTTAGATATTAGTTTAAGTGACGAGTTATCGACACTAGGGCGTGATGATGTCGATATTGCTATTCGCGGTGGTTACGCGCCAAATGAGCGCGTGTTAGCCATAAGGTTAATGGACAATGGCTTTATTCCTGTCGCTTCGCCAAGTTATTTAGCAAAGCACGGCGTACCTAGTAACGCAATGGAACTAAAAGAACATAATGGCGTGTATTTTAAAACCCCAACAGGACCAACGCCTTGGTTATGCAATATGAACGGTCAATGGCATGATGTTTCGGGGCCAGCGATAGCAATTTCAAATAACGGCCCCTGGTTAGCGAAAAAAGCGTGTGACGGTGAAGGCATTTTAATGTCAACGCGATGGGCGTTATCTTCCTATCTTGAGTCAGGCAAGTTGCAAGAGCTTAAGTTTGAACATGAGTTAGCGATAACTCAACATTCTGATATGGCCGTTTATTTGTTATATCAAAAACAACGCTACTTAGTACCAAAAGTAAAAGCAGCAGTAGATTTTTTAGTGGCAAGAATAAAGTAATCAATGAGTGCTAATAAATTCAATAGCACCATAACGTACAGCCGAATTAAAGTAAGTAATAGCCTTTACACGATTGCTATTACAACCAAGCCATTCTTGAATGATTAAAGGCTAAAGCCAAGCAATTTGTTACTTAGTCAGTAACTCATACTGATTAAGCTCTTTCTGGCTAAGCGACTTCCGCTGCGTGAATTAATTCAGCAGCAGATATTTTCTACTTTAATTACATATTGATTATGATGTTATTGCTGCGGGCTATAAAATATTCTTTTATAGCCCTTTTGTAACCCTTTATAGCGCCGCAACCACCTCGGTTAATGTTGCTTTGGCATCACCAAATAACATTTGTGTATTCTCTTTAAAAAACAAGGGGTTTTGTACGCCAGCGTAACCCGTTGCCATACTGCGTTTTAACACAATAGCTGTTTTACCATGCCAACATTCAAGTACTGGCATACCGGCTATTGGGCTGTCTGGCTCATCAAGCGCTGAGGGATTAACGATATCGTTAGCACCAATGATCAAGGAAACATCAACTTGCTCAAAGTCATCGTTTACTTCATCCATTTCAAACACAATATCGTAAGGTACATTTGCCTCAGCTAGTAGCACATTCATTTGCCCTGGCATACGCCCTGCCACTGGATGTATTGCAAAACGAACATTAACGCCTTTATCACGTAATTTCTCTGTGAGCTCGAAGACAATCTGCTGCGCTTTCGCCACTGCCATGCCGTAACCTGGAATGATCATCACTTCTTTGGCGTTATTAAGCAGTTCAGCGGTTTCAATTGCTGTCGTTGTTATCACTTCACCTTGCTCTTGTTCGCCTGAAGGCGATGCTTTTACGCTAGCGCCACTACCAAAACCACCAGCGATGACAGATAAGAAGTTTCGGTTCATTGCTTTACACATAATGTAACTCAAAATAGCGCCACTTGAACCCACGAGTGCACCAATAACAATGAGCAGATCATTATTCAACATAAAGCCTGTGGCAGCTGCAGCCCAACCTGAATAGCTGTTTAGCATAGATATAACCACCGGCATATCAGCACCGCCAATCGCCATAACCATATGAATACCAAAAACTAAGGCAATCGCTATCATAATGACTAAAGGTAACAGACCACCACCAATGGCAGACTGAGCAACAAATTGTTGACCAAACCAAACCACTGCAACCAATAAGGCGAGGTTAAATATATGCCGTCCGGGTAACATCAATGGCTTGCTGCCTATTCGGCCTGAAAGCTTGCCGTAAGCCGTTATTGAACCTGAGAAAGTAACCGCACCTATCAACACGCCAACATAGGTTTCTATGTCATGAATGGTTAAATCAATACCGGAAAAACTAGTTGAGGCATCAGCAAAATTAGCATAGCCCACCATAATAGCCGCTAGCCCAATAAGGCTGTGTAAAATAGCAATAAGCTCTGGAATATCAGTCATTTGCACGTGTCTGGCGACTAACATGCCAATACTACCGCCAATCAACAATGCCATCATCAACTCAATATAATTATTGCTGACCACACCTAAAACGGTTGCCAAAAACGCAATAACCATTCCCGCAATACCATACCAATTACCCTTTCGAGCCGTTTCTTGATTAGATAATCCGCTTAAAGCTAAAATAAAAAGAACCATCGCAGCGATATACGCCACGGTTACAATACCCGTACTAATCATGACAACCTCACTTACGGAACATTTTAAGTATGCGGTGTGTTACAGCAAACCCGCCAACAATATTAATGCTGGCAATTAACACCGTAAAAACGGCAAACCATTTAATTGTATCGTCCGTCGAACTTATTTGAATCAAGGCACCGATAACAATGATGCTTGAAATAGCATTAGTTACACTCATTAATGGCGTATGCAATGCTGGCGATACGCTCCAAATCACCATATAGCCAACAAAACAAGCCAATACAAAAACAGTAAAGTGCGACATAAAATTAGCCGGAGCAAACCCGCCAAGTCCAAGCAATGCTAAAGCACCCAGGGTAGCGCCAATAATAGGACCAACGATTGATTTCTTTTTCTCGACCGGAATAGCGACTGCTTTTTGAGCTTTAGGCTTTTTAGGTGCAGCAGAAAGCTTAGGTGCTGGTGGCGGCCAAGTTGTTTTTCCTTCAAGACAAATAGTTGCCCCTAAGACAACGTCATTTGTCATATCAACAAGCAGATTTCCATCTTTTTCAGGTGTCATTTCGGCTAACAAATTGTGTAAATTGTTGCTATAGAGTTGGCTTGACTGCGCGGCAAGACGACTGGGTAAATCGGTGTACCCAATAATAGATACACCATCAACAACCGCAACTTTGCCAGGCACAGTTAATTCACAATTACCGCCCTGCTCTGCAGCAAGGTCAACAATAACACTGCCTTTTTTCATTGAGGCAACCATGTCGCGGGTGATCAACTTAGGGGCAGGTTTTCCTGGAATGAGTGCTGTGGTAACAATAATATCCACGTCTTTAGCTTGCGCAGCAAACAAGGCCATTTCGGCTTGGATAAATTCGTCACTCATGACTTTGGCGTAACCACCTTCGCCGGAGCCGTCTTCATCTGTAAAGTCGAGCATTAAAAACTCGGCGTTCATACTTTCAATTTGTTCTTTAACTTCCGCTCTGGTATCAAACGAGCGCACAATCGCTCCCATACTTTTTGCTGCGCCAATAGCCGCTAACCCAGCAACACCCGCGCCAATAACAAGTACTTTAGCGGGATCTACTTTTCCAGCCGCAGTAATTTGCCCGGTAAAAAATCGGTCAAAATGTTGTGCGGCTTCTACTATTGCCCGATAACCCGAAATATTAGCCATCGAACTACGTGCATCCATTTTTTGTGCACGAGAAATACGCGGAATGCTATCTATCGCGATGGCGGTTACGCCACGTTCCGTTAATTCTTTTAGCATGTCTGGATTTTGCGCTGGCCATAAAAAACTAACCAATGTTTGTCCGCTTTTTAATAACGCACGTTCTTCAGCTTCTGGCGCTTGTACTTTAAGCACAATATCAGACTGCTGCCATAACGCTTTTGCTGAGTTCACTATGTCACAACCTGCTTGAGCGTATGCGTCATCAGTGTAATTAGCCGCGTCTCCGGCTCCCGTTTCAATGGCAACATTAAAACCAAGCTTAGTTAATTTTTTTACCACATCAGGGGTTGTGGCAACGCGTCGTTCGCCCTTGAGAATTTCTTTTGGAACACCGATTTTCATTTAAGAATCTCCAATTTTAACGACAGGAATAGGGTCTAGCACTTTGTAATACCCATCTCACTAACTATGTAATCATTTCTACCGGTTAAAATAACCAACCACTTCGTTATTTATTTAATAATTAGAACAACTAGTTATTAAAACAAACGCCTCGTTTTTGGTCATTTTCCCTGCGTATAAAGTAGATCACTTAATTAATGAAACTGGTATAACAAGATTTATTAGACGTGGTAATAGAAACAATAAAATGAAAGGTACAATGGCATCGTTTTTTTTATAGATAAGCCCATAAAATCAAACAATTAGCCATTGTATCTGTGACAACTTATGACAACCTAAAGCGTGAAGTCAATAACCACACGCGATGGTACTTTGCCATGCTCAAGTCTTTCTAAAATGTCATTAATAGCGCTTAAAGGTTGTAACTCAATATCCGCTTTAACTTTACCTTGCGCGGCAAAAGCAAGCGCTTCGGCCATGTCTTTACGGTTACCAACAAACGAACCTTTAATTGTGATGCAATTTGCGACCACATCAAACAATGGCGTTGGGAACTCACCTGGCGGTAAACCCACTAACACACAGGTGCCATGTTTGCGGGTCATATTAACCCCTTGCTCAAATGCCGGTAGCGAAGGTGCGGTGATCAGTACACCATGAGCGCCACCACCGGTTATTTCTTTAACCGTTTCAGCAGCATTTTCTGTTTTAGCGTTAACCACGGCATCAGCACCAACTTCCTTAGCATGTTCTAACTTGCCCTCGTCAATATCAACCGCGCAGACTTTAAGTCCCATCGCTTTAGCGTATTGAATCGCTAAATGGCCAAGGCCACCACAACCTGAAATGGCAACCCATTCACCCGGTTTAGCTTCGGTTTCTTTAATGCCTTTATAGGTTGTAATACCTGCACAAATAATAGGGGCCGCTTGTATTGCTGATAAGCCAGCAGGAACATGAGCAACATAATTTGGATCGGCAATAATATATTCAGCAAAGCCACCGTCTTTGGTGTAACCGCCAAATTCAGCATCAGGACAGACTGGCTCATAAGCACTTAAGCAAAACTCACAATGACCACAAGCGGAATAAAGCCATGGAACACCAACTCTATCGCCCACTTTTACGCTGGTAACACCTTCTCCAATTTCTGTAACAAGTCCAATACCTTCATGACCTGGCGTAAATGGCGGCGTCGGTTTTAATGGCCAATCACCATTTGCAGCGTGTAAGTCAGTGTGGCATACACCACAAGCTTCTGTTTTAACTAATATTTGTCCTGCAGCTGGCGATGGAACATTTAATTCACGTATCACTAAAGGTTTGCCAAATTCCTCGACAACAGCGGCTTTCATTTTATTACTCATCATTATTCCTATACATTATTTTCAATTATCGGTTCTTTAATGGCTGCTATTTAACGCATAGCAGCCCAAAATACGGCGAGTTAAAATGGTGCGTCAATATCAACAACGTTGATAAGTTTATGGTTAACAAACTCTTTAATGCCTAAACCAATAAGCTCTCGACCATAGCCAGAATGACGAACGCCACCAAAAGGTAAATCAGCTTTCACCATGGTTGGATGATTTATAAATATCATGCCCGTAGATATTTGTTTGGCAACCTCTAAGCCATGTTCCGGATCCGAGGTAAATACTGAGCCGCCTAAACCAAATGGAGAGTCGTTGGCAATTCTAATGGCGTCGGCTTCATCTTTTGCACGAAACAGCATAGACACTGGGCCAAAAAACTCCCAATTGCGAGCCGGATTATCCTCACTAATATTGGTTAAAATGGTGGGTTGTACAAAAGCACCTTGGCTAGGAACTTTAGGGCCGACTTCAGTCGCGGTTACACCAAGTGCTATTGCGTCATTAATTTTAACTTTGAGCTCGTCTGCTGCACTTTGTGACGACAATGGCGCTAATGTTGTTGCGGGATCAAATGGGTCGCCTGCTTGTAATTGAGCAACACCATCAGTGTACTGTTCAAGGAAGTCATCATAAACTTCATCTGCGATAATCATACGTTTAGACGATACGCAAACTTGTCCACCGTTCCAATGACGACCAAATACAGCCCAATTAACGGTTTTTTCCATTTCAGCGTCAGCAAGCACAACAAAGGCATCAGCTCCACCAAGCTCTAATGTCGATTTTTTAAGTGCTTTACCCGCGGTAGACGCAACAATGGCACCAGCACCTTCAGAGCCAGTCAGTGCCACACCGCGAACCAACGGATGAGAGATGATCATTTCTGTTTGTGAATGTGCGGCATACAAATTTTGAAAAACGTCTTTAGGTAGTCCAGCTTCTAGCATCAGCGCTTCAAATGCTGCTGCACATTGTGGAACAATACCAGCATGCTTTAATAGCATGGTATTACCTGCTGATAATTGCGGCGCAATAATACGCGCCACTTGATAATACGGAAAGTTCCATGGCTCAACCGCAAGCAATACACCAAGAGGGTCGTGCACAATGATTGCTTCGCCTTCCGCCGGGTCGGCAACAACTAACTTTTCTGATGCCAGCAGTCGCTCAGCATTGTTAGCGTAATACTCTAAAATAGCCGCAGATAATTCAACTTCAGCTTTTGCTTCTGATGTTATTTTACCCATCTCTAACGTTAATAATTTGGCATAACCCGCTAAATCTTCACGTAATAAATCAGCCGCTTTTTGCATTATTTTGGCACGAGAAGCAAAAGACGTTTGTTTCCATGATGCAAAGGCTGTGTCGGAATTTTCTATCGCTTTGATAATGTCAGCGTCTGTAGCATCAGGAAAAGTTTTTAGCACTTCTCCTGTATATGGATTTGTTGTTGCATAAGCCATGATAATTCCCTTAGTTAACGAATAAGACTTTGAAAGCTCTCAATATTAAAATACATAACGCTTAGAAACGCGTGTACCATTATTCTAGGCTAAGTGCTCAGGCGAGACTATTCGTGATGACACCTAAGCAAATGTGGAAAACCACAACTTGAAATACTAAGGTATTGTTGTTTATATAAAAAATTTAAATGTTGTTGTTGTTTTTTGAAGTATTCATCACTTATACTGCTATAGATATCAAAAAAAACTGATGCAGAGAATAAGTATGAATGGTATTGATGTTTTTCTACCGCAAATCGCCTAGAGTTATCAGTAATTTATACGGAAAAGATGTTGGTTCTGACTAGAAAATTGAGAGTGTGTCACTGTTATTAGGTTCTCAAAGGCATGAAAATACGATGAGATATTTAGGGAAAAAGAATAGAAAACTTACCTAACAAGAATCTCGTACACTAGATTGATATTGCCTTAGAAATAACATACAAAATAGAAAATGAATGTCTCTTTTAGCTTGTTGTAGGTATAAACCTATCAACTATGATGTTCCTCAACATGATCAACCCAAGAGCCACACGTTAAGTCGTTTACCTACTTTTATTAATATGGCTTCAAGCTGGGCATTAAAGAAACTAGTATCAAATTTTATGCTATCTATTTTTAATATCGTAACTTTAGTCACTCAAAAGGACAAATAACAGTTGGTTTTTGCTTCTTCTTCGCTTATTTTAACCAACTATTATTTGCCTCTTAGTGAGGCCTATGAGTAATGAATTTGAGCATTAATTTCCGACCGCTAAATAAAAATGATAATAACTACTCGAAGGTTATCGATCTGTATCAGGAAGCGTTTACCACAGTTCAACGTATTCCAACGTGGGTCCTCAGATTTAAACTGAGAAAAGGTAAGGTAGGCTTTAACGTACTTTATGCAGATGATACATGGATTGGCCTTATATATACCACTGAGTTTAAAGACATTGTTTTGGTACACTTTTTAGCTATATCAGAAGCTATACGCTCAGATGGATATGGCAGTAAAGTAATGGATTCAATAAAAATCATGCACTCTGGAAAAAGAATTGTACTGAATATTGAAAAAATCGATGAGCATGAAAAAAACTACCAGCAAAGAATCAAGCGTAAAGATTTTTATAAAAAAAATGGCTTTAGTTCATCCGGTTATATTGTGAAAGAACCCGGAGAAAAACTTGAGATGCTTATATTTGGCGGCAGTATCAGTAAAGAAGAGATAGAAGCAATGTACAAGCATCTCTTTGGTAGTATTATTGGCTTCTTACTTAGGCCTAAAATCATTAAAACATGAAGTAACACCTTAGCTACGTACTCCATACAAGCTTTTAAATAAGGACAAAATACGCTCCTATTAAGGCGTTACCGATACAAAAGCTAATGTCTCGAATATGGTAATTGTTAGCCTTACTTCGTAGGGGGCAATGGTCATTATTAGTGACCCCAACCTTGATTTATAGTAAAGAACTTTATTGCTCGGCTATTGGCACAGAGTTATTCACTACAGGGTTGGTAAATAACTTTATTGTTCTCCTACACCTACCCCTGTCAATACAGGAATAAGGGCGAATGTACTGGCTAAACTACAAAACCCTGACCAATTTTACTTGACCACTTCATGCTCACCCGTGACCTAAATAGTGGGTCTATATAATTTTTAAAGGGAATGTTCATTCAATTACTAGGTCATTAAAGAAGGATAAAAACCCTTACAACACTTTAATCACCGCACATATTTAATCTATTATATTTAGCGAATGTAAAGGTGCTGAACATTAACTAGCTAATGCTCACTATGATAAGGTTTATTTGAGTTTTGGTATTGAATATGTGCCAACCACATGTGCAACCGCTTTTTCATCACCTTCAGAATATAAAGAAACTTCACCAACGATCAGTGACTTCCCTACTTTTAACAAAGTACATTTAGCAATAATATCTTTCGTTGATGAGGGTTTTCTCATAAAGTTAATCGTCAGGCTGGTAGTAACCGCAAGTGCAACTATGCCTATTTCACCTAGAATAGCGACGTATAAACCACAATCAGCAACTGTCATTAAAACGGGACCAGACACCGTACCACCTGGCCTTAATTCATCAAACCCAACCGTGTGCCTTACCGTTGCTGACTGCGCTCCAACGGCTTCAACAGTGCACTTAGCCTGAGGGAATTCTGTTTTCATAAAATCTTCAATTTCTTGCTTAGTTGCCAAAATAGTTCTCCAAAATAGTTCTTAAAAAAGCTCAGCCAAGAGCGAATAATAGGTAACAACAATAGACAGTAAGCATTTTAAGGACGCTTAAGCTCTATATTTTTAGCTGTTAGGCTAAAGTGATTTCCACCCATTTTACCAACAGAATCAATTGATTTTTGCTTTATATTGCCATCTTCATATAAGTCATCTCTGACATAAATGCACTTTACATCCAAAAGAATAACCGTGCCGCCCGTAGGCAAATCACTAATCGGAATTACTTCTCTTAAGCTACACTCGTAACGTATGGGGGAGTCTTTCACTGAGCGAGGCATTACTTGCTCACTAGCGCAGCGCTCAACGTTAGCGAAATCAAATTCACTTTCATCTTTATGAAGACTGGCACTGGTCAGGTTCATTTTTTCTAATAAAGTGGAGTTAACTATATTGACCACACATTCGCCGGTTGCCATTAAGTTTTGTAAGGTATCTTTTTCAATACCACTTCGCTGCGTTACCTCAGTATAAAGCAGCACAGGAGGATTACAGCTGGCAACAGTGAAAAATGAATAAGGTGCTAAGTTATCAATACCCTCGGGGGAGCGCGTGCTAATCCATGCAATGGGTCTGGGCGTTACGCCGCCATTGAGTAGACGATATTTTTCTTGGTTTTCTAATACTGAAACATCAAAAATCATTAGTTACTCCATCTCCTAGTGTTCAAGTTTAACAGCACTACTCTACATCTTCTTTACTGCTAATACTTTGTTTTTCCGATAAAAATAATAAGTGACTATGATAAATTAAGGCTATAAATTACAACTTAAGTTACAACAATAAATGACTAAAGGTTTTGCACATCTACCTCTAGCAAACCTATTGCTGTTTTACTTTAAATACTAAAGTTAGTCACCTTGGTACAAAGCCTCAATCGTACTTAATTCTATCACTCACAACACGCATTGGGTGGGTGATATTACTTATATTGCCAGACATCAAGGTTGGGGTTATTTGGCCTGCGTTCTTGACCTATCAACAAAAAAATTGTTGGTTATGCCATATCACAATCACCTAATGCTCAATTAGCAAAAGAGGCATTAATGAATGCGATAAGCGTCAGCAGCCAAAGACTAACCTGTTAATGTTCCATTAAAATCAAGATGTTCAATATTCTGCCTTTGAGTTTAAACATGCGTTAGCAAAAAATTAAGATAACGGCCAGTGTGAGCTGCCAAGGAAATTTTTGGAATAATGAAACAATTTTTTAGACGTTTAAAAACTGAATGTCTGAATGCTATTACTTTTATCAATTCTCGAGCGGTGATGAGCGAAGGTGAAAATTACATTCAGTTTTATAATTATAAACCTCGACATTCTGCTATTGATTACACAACACCGCATCAAAAATTAAACGAGTTAAAAAGTGGTTTAAGTACACTCCAGATTTAGTTGACCATTACAGTTTTATTTATCCTGTATAAAAGCTAAACATTGTGCGTTGTTACCTTGAAAAATAACTCGGTCAGCTTTTAATCCTAACTGATATTGGTACATAGGATCATAATACTCACTAAGCAAGGGTTTTAACCAATCTAAGTGATACGCTAGTTGACCTTTTTGCTGCTGAGATAAGGCCATACTCTGTATTTGCTTTAATTGGCCATAACGTTCTGTGCCTAGGCGTTTACGTACTTTAAATAAACCTTGGGCTAAATACTCACTAAAGGCAACAAAACCTTGTTCTTCACCATAGGCGAGTTGGTATTGGCCGGTCATTTTGATGATATATTCTTGATATATCTGCTCAAGTCGATAATCTAAACTTTCTTCAATCACCACGACTGGCGCTAACGTCATTGCTTGGCGTAAACTTTCAGGTAAATGTACGCTACCAATTAATCTGCCTTCATCTTCCAAGACTAACCTTTGCGCTACAGAAAACTTACCTTGGATGTATTGTTCAGCCAAATTATTTTCAAAATTTATTTGATTGGCTTGCGCGGTAACAAAACCGCCAAAACTTGAGCCTCGATGACCGGCTGCGCCTTCTAAATCTAAACTGTTCGCACAATGGGCCAGAAAAGGCGTTTTTCCACTGCCGGTATTACCCGCTAAAATCGTTAAGGGATGTAAGGCAAGTTGCTCCAATTCGTTCAGTAAAAACTGACGCAGTGCTTTGTAACCTCCGGTAATCAATGGGTAGTTAACCCCTGACTCTTTTAACCAGCCTTGTACCGTTTGTGAACGTAAACCACCACGAAAGCAATATAAATAACCTTGTGGGTTTTCCTGGGCAAAGTTTTGCCAGTGTGCTAGTCGGCTTGCTTTGCTCTGTCCACAAACAAGGGCATTACCCAAAGCAATAGCGGCGGCTTGGCCTTTATTTTTATAACAAAGACCGACTTCAGCGCGTTCATCATTATTCATTAGTGGATGATTAATCGACTGACCAAAAGCGCCCTTTTCAAATTCAATCGGTGCGCGCACATCCATTAAAGGCAGTTTATTAGCAATAATAGTGCGAAAATCAGCGCTATCGGCGCGCGCTGTTGCTGAACTCTTGATGGCCATTACAATAAGCTTACCGTGGGTGAAGTGGCGGTAACAACTTCGCCAATAGCTTGAAGGTTCAAACCATTTTCTTGACATAAGGCTTCAAAAGCTTGCTTGCCTGCTGGCTTGACGGCAACGAGTAACCCGCCACTGGTTTGAGGATCGCACAAGAGTATTTTCTGTTTGGGGCTTAACGGCCCAACATGTTCGCCATAACTGGTAAAGTTTCGTTCACAGCCACCCGGTACACAGCCTTGGTCGATGTAGTCATCAACAAAATCAAGACGGGGTACTCGCTCAAAATCAATCACAGCCGAAACCTCGCTGCCTTGACACATTTCCAAAAGATGCCCTAACAGCGCAAAACCGGTCACATCTGTCATAGCGGTTACTGTCTCTAGTGCTGCAAATTTTTGCCCAATAGTATTTAAAGCTTTCATCACTTGCGGCGCTATATCGGCATGTTCAGGTAACAATTTACCTTGTTTTTCCGCCGTGGTTAAAATACCAATACCCAAGGGTTTAGTTAAATATAAAAGGTCTCCAACCTCGGCAGTATTATTTCGCTTAATTTGCGCGTTATTAATCAGGCCAGTAACCGCTAAGCCAAAAATAGGCTCTGGCGCATCAATGGAATGACCGCCCGCTAATGGAATACCGGCTTCAGCACAAATAGCTCTAGCGCCATCTAGTACTTGTTGGGCGATTTCTGGTGCTAAAAGATTAACCGGCCAACCCAAAATAGCTATCGCCATCAGGGGTTTACCCCCCATGGCGTAAACATCGCTAATAGCGTTACAGGCAGAAATTTTACCAAAGTCAGTGGGGTCATCGACAATAGGCATAAAAAAATCGGTAGTGGAGATCACGGCTTGGTCATTGCCAATATCGAAAACAGCGGCGTCATCTTTGGTGCTATTACCCACCAAAAGTGCGTTATTCACCGGCAAAGTAAGTGATGACTTTAGCATCACGTCAAGTACCGATGGTGAAATTTTGCAGCCACAGCCTGCGCCGTGTGAGTATTGAGTCAAGCGAATTTTTGTCATGATGTCTCGTATGAAAGAGTAAGCAGGTGCCTAATTTACAGTAATACCTGCCCTGTTACACCTGCCGATTACTATTTATAACCTGCCGCTTAACTTGCAGACATACTTTTTTTAACTAATAGCGCCGCTATTTCATGTTGTGCATAGACAAACGAGCTAATGTTAATACCCGCCAATTCGCTTTTTTCTTCTAAGGTATTAACTTTCACTATTAAGTTTGCCTTAGGAGAGTAATTAAGCACAGCCTCACAAATAATTTGTTTGTTTCTCAAAGAATTAGCAGTAACAATAATGCTACTGCTTTGTTCTACTTTTAATGACTCTAATACAGGCTTTTTGTCTAAGTGACCAAAATAGGCGTTATAACCACGCTTTCTTGCCAGTAATACATGTTGTAAATCATCAGAAATAATTAAAAAATCAACACCTTTACTGGTCAGTTCTTTCGCAACAATTCTGCCCAAAATAGCAAAACCACAAACAATGGTATGGTTGCTGGCATCTACCGCGGTTATTTTGTCTGCTTCAAAATATTCAACCACAAAAATGGCGGCTAACTTATAAATATTGCTGACCATAAAAGGCGTTAATATCATAGATAACACTGTGATCAATATGAGGAAACTGCCTAAGTTTTCTGAGAGAATATTTTGACTGATCGCCAAGGCAAAAATAGCGAAAGAAAACTCTCCAACTTGGCACAAAGCGATAGCCGATTTTATCGATTCACTTTTATTCGCTTTTGCTCTCATTAGAAAATAAACGATAATAGCTTTTATTATCATCACCAAGGCTAATATACCCAGTACCCAGTGTAAGTTGCTGATAAAAAATAACACATCGATTTTTGTGCCAATAGAAAAGAAAAACGCCCCTAATAATAAATCTTTATATGAGGATATATCTGATTCTACTTTTATGTGAAATTTAGTTTCTGCGATGATCATACCCGCAATAAATGCGCCTAAAGAATACGTAAAGCCCATTTCATGAGCAATCAGTGAAGTACCCAAAACGATGGTAAATACCGAACTTAAAAACAGCTCTTCCATGCGGGCATTTGCTGAGAAATGCAGTAACCAAGTAATGATTTTTTTGCCAATAGTAAACATGAAAATAATAATAAGGCTGGCATACAAAAGCGTTTTTAATAAAATATCAACCAGGGATAATTCATTATTGGATAAGAAGCCCATTAATAATAAAATAGGGATCACCGCCAAGTCTTGAAAAACTAAGATAGCAACTGACTTTTTACCATAAGGGGTAACAATATCTTTTGATTTTTTCAAATAGGGTAATACGATAGCCGTTGAGGATAAGCTAAATGAAAGCGCAATAATTAATGACGATATGGGTTCAACATTAAAGCCATAAAAGGCAATAATAAAAATAACAATAGAGCTAAAAGCAACTTGTATAAAACCATTAAAAAATATCAGCTCTTTCATTTTACCCAGCTTAGAAAATGACATTTCTAAACCAATAGTAAACATAAGAAAAACAATACCAAACTCTCCAATCAGCTCAAGAGAGTGAGGTGTGGTGCTGCCATTAAAATCAAAAAAATTACTAACAATAGTGCCAGTAATAATATAACCAATAATATGCGAAATAGAGAATTTGGTTAATACAATATTGATAACGCTCGCCAGCGCCAAGGATACAGCAATAATAACAAGTATGGAGTCCATCTAAGTCCTTAAATTAACCTGAATATTTATATCAGAAATTAAAAATTTATCTGATAACTTACATGCACATTACAGGCCACTAAAAAAACAAAAGCAGCACACCAGTAACGCACTAAGCTATGCAATTAATTATTTAAATTCAATAAGTTAACACTAAATAGCAATAAGTCTATGTATTAAGTTTTTATCTGATGCTTACTCTTAATGCACGCGCACCATTATAGTGCAATTAGAGGGCTGTATTAATCATTAATTAACAGAGCAGTTAAGCACAAAGCTTAAGCTAAAAAAACAATAAATAAATGGATTGATGGATGAACATCGAGATTGTCTTGAAGTTAAGTTCAAGACAATCCCCTAATTTTTTTCTAGCCTTACTGAGCAAACGCTAAGTTTTTTTATTTACTACCGGCTAGTTACTTGGTTAAAAATAACCTTTCAAACTAGTGTAAAGCTTGCGATATGTTTGATATTGCGGCTGATAGTAACTAGACATGGCACTGTCACTCTCAATAACTTTAGTGATCTTGCCTGGCTGACAAACACTTTGCGGTGACTCTTTTGATATAGCTATTCGTGCTAAGCGCGCAGCACCAAAAGCAGGACCCACTTCGCCCCCTTCTCGATATATCAGTGGCTGATTAAGTACACTTGCTAATATTTTTCCCCATAATTGGCTTCGGGCGCCACCACCAATTACCGACACTTGAGCTATTTCAGTACCACCGTCCAACAACACTTGCTGTGCGTCGGCAAAAGCAAATGCGACGCCCTCTAAAACGGCACGCCCTAATGTGCTGCGCGTAGAGTTATGTGATAAACCAAAAAATACACCTTTGGCATCAGGATTATTATGGGGCGTACGCTCACCTGATAAATAGGGTAAAAAAGTAACCGCACAGGGTTGAGTAAAATCCTCATTTGCCACTTCATCTAATAAGGCTTTTTCATTAGCGGCACCGGTCAGTTTAGTTACCCAAGTTAAACAACTCGCGGCGCTAAGAATAACTGACATTTGATGCCAAGTTTCAGGAATACAATGACAGAAAGTATGAACTGCCCCATCGGTGTTCGACTGATAGTCTTTATTAGCGACAAAGAAAACGCCTGACGTGCCTAAAGACAAAAAGGCTTCGTTCGGATTAATCACACCAATACCTGCTGCTCCAGCGGCATTATCACCCGCACCAGCCGCTACCGGCACCTGCTTAACCCCCCACTGCTTAGCTACGCTAGCACGCAATATTCCAGTAACTTCTGTGCCTTCAAATAATTCAGGCATATGAGACTTATCTAAATCAGTTGCGGTTAGCATTTCATCTGACCACTGTCGATTTGCAACATCTAGCCATAGCGTGCCAGAGCTGTCTGACATATCTGAGGCATAATCACCGGTCATTAATAGACGAAGGTAGTCTTTGGGTAAGAGAACTTTTTTAATTTTATCAAATAGATGAGGTTCATTTTTTTTCACCCACGCCAGTTTCGGTGCTGTAAAGCCTGGCATAGCAATGTTGCCGGTAATATCACGACTATGGGTTATTCGTTGCTCTATTTCAGCACATTCAGTATAACTACGACCATCATTCCATAAAATGGCTGGACGAATAATATGGTCATTATCATCGAGTAAGGTTGCACCGTGCATTTGCCCCGACAAGCCAATGGCCTTTACGTCAGAGAGCGCTTTACCATGCTCAGCTTTTAATTGAGCCATGGCAAAGTTTGTTGCCTGCCACCAATGTTTAGGGTCTTGCTCTGACCATAAGTTTTCTAGACGAGATATGGTTAATGAGGACGAAGCTTGCCCAATAAGCTGCTCGTTCTCTGCAAGTATCACAATTTTAACGCCAGAAGTTCCTAAATCGATTCCTAAATACATAAACCTATCTCTTTGTTTTATCTTTGTTTTTATTGCCGTCTTTTATAATGCAACTCTAATTGCTTTCCCTTTTAAGATAAAGGATTAGTTACCTTTAATTATCAAATAAGGACATTTTTATAAGATCAAAACCAATACGGCTGATAAGCATAGCAAAAGCAAACAATTCAAAGCCCACAAAGCCTGTCACATTGCCAAAGCAACCGTTAGTACTTAACAAACACCACACTTGATAATGCCGGTACAGTAAAACCTTTTTCATCGGCTTTACTCTGCTTTAGCACACCATCCACGCTATTTTGTTGAATGGGATGCAGTTGATAATCCTTAGCTTGAGGGTAAGCGAATGTTTGTGCTTTAGTACTGGTATTAAAAATCACCAGTAAACCTTCAACATTTGCATCAACGCGTTGGCCAAGTGTGTCATCTATTTTCATTACCAACAAACCTAAGGGGTGATTAGCCACTGAATGCTGACTTAGGTTAAGAAAACTTACCTTGGCGATAATATCCTCAGCGGTTGTTAATCTAAATAATGGCGAGCTCATGCGCAGCGCGATCATCTCTTCAAATATATTAGCGCTAAAGCTAATGTCTTGAGCGCTAACCTGATCTCGCCCTTGATGACCTTTACGTACTTGGTTAATTAACGGCCAGTTCTCTTGGTCTTTATCACTGGGCGGCAAACCAACATGGTAGTAATTTTTATGCTGAGTAAAATCAACACGATTAAACCAATCGCCATAGTCATAACTGTCTCTAAGAAAAGATTTTGAGCGCATAAATTCACTGCCCATATGCAAAAAGGGAATACCTTGAGCATAGAGAACAAACGACAAGCTTTGTAAATGCATTCTGACGCGATCAGCGGTTGATACATCAAAAGCCAAACGATACTGGCTGTTATCCCACAGTGTTTGATTATCATGCTTGGAGACATAATTAATAGTATCCGCAGGGTCTAAGGCGTAGCCTGTTGGCTGATCACCATAAGGAATATCTTTACCCAGTATCGCTTTACCCTCAATAAAATAAAGCGGAAAGTTTGATAAATTCCCCGTTAAACCAATGCGTAGCTGATCCATGTGAAGATGGTATGCTTGCAAATTATTTTTTTGTGCTGAAATGTTTTGTGTTTGACGTTCGTTTGGCTGCATCAGTAAACCATTACCTAGCCCTTGTGAATCGCGCGTATTATTACCACCGCCACGCACGGCATCACGCAATCTGTCGCTATAAGTACCAATTTCACTGCCGCCTAGCTCTAGTTGACTGGCTTGAACAAAGCGAGTGTTGTTCGCAACTTCACCAAAGTTCCAACCTTCGCCATAAAAATAAGTATCCGCATCCACTGCTCGCACCGCTTCTCGCGCTGCCAGCATGGCACTTTTTGTTTGATGACCCATCAAATCAAAACGAAAGCCATCTATTTTATAATCACGCGCCCAAGTCACCAATGAATCTGACATTAACTTGGCCATCATCACCCGCTCGGTCGCGGTATTGCCACAGGTGTAACAGGTTGACTGTTCGACTTCACCTGTGATGATATTAAGCCGGTGATAATAATGCGGCACAATTTTATCAAGCACCGACTTTTCTTTTAAACCAAATTGATAAGTATGATTATAAACAACATCCATAATGACGCGAAAACCTAGGCGGTGAATACTTTGCACCATTTCACGAAACTCAACTAAACGGCTTTTACCTTTTGGACTGAGTGCATAACTCCCCTCGGGTACCGTGTAATGAAAAGGGTCATAACCCCAGTTAAAATTATCAAATTGACGCAGTTCACTCACCATTTTTTGCGCTTGAGCACTGCTAGCATCAAAACTAGCCAGTAGTGATTTCAAGCTTTGTTCTTCACTGAAATCATTTAAATAAGAAAAGTCAGTACTACAAATATCGCTCGTTGGCGCAATATCACATACTTTTACCTTTACTTGAGCAAGAGTATCATTGATATCTACCGACTGACTGTCGTCTTCATTAATAGAGGCTAAATCGTAAGTGGGCAGTAAATGAATATTGTTTAAGCCCGCTTTTTTCAGGGCCTTTAAATGGCGTATACCACTGGAGTTTTGCTCGCTAAACGCTTTGTATTTTCCTCGAAATTTATTATTCGACAGCGCATTATCATCAGAACTAAAGTCTCTAATGTGCGTTTCATAAAATATATTATCTTCAATATTTGCAACCTTAGGCACAGTCTGGTTTTGCCAGTTAAGCGGTTGCGTACTAGCATCATTTAAATCAACTACCTGTGAATATTGACTATTAACAGACAAGCTGAGTGAATATGGGTCTGTGGTGATCAGTGTTTCTATTTGCTTTGATTGAGGATGATAAACAGTAACTTGGTATTGATAGTAAGCGCCATCGAGTGAGCTATCGCCCACAACAGACCAAATACCAGACTTGGTATCTTCAAGCATTGTTAGGCTAGCGGTTGATGAGGGAGATAAATCGTCATTAAAAAGTAATAATTTGACCTTTTGCGCTGTTGGAGCCCATAACTTAAAGCTCACACCATTTTCAGTGATTTTTGTGCCTAAGTTTGTTTCTTCATTGGCGTCATTTTCACCTTTCGTATAAAGGGCGTCTAACACCGCGCCCGTTTGTACAAAATGTACATCTTGTATTTGCTTACTTTGCGCCAGCCCAACAACCACTAATGACTGCTTTAACCATGCTTTAGCTTGCGAAGGTAACAACTCAACTTTATAGGCTTTAAAGTCAGCAAGATGTGGAAATTTTTTCATTAAATAATCAGGCAAATTAACCGCTAATAAATCAAGGGCCGCAATATCTGCTTTTGCTAAATTGAGTAACTGGTAATCTACCTGCTGGTTAGCTTTAGGCATAACCAATAAATTTGGCGTTAGCCAGTGAACTGAACTATCACTCGCTTGGGCAACTAGCTCAGCAGGTACAAGTGAGTTTGCTTCAGCTACCGCTGTAGGCGAATAGCTCTTTTTCGACTGTTCACTGCAAGCCGTTAACAGTAGCGCAGCAAAACATGATGCATAAATAAAAAGTGATCTAGGGTGCTTTTTCATTGTGGCCAATCTAGTAAGTTTTCCTTGCCCTTAACTTACTTGTTAAGGGCATATAAAAAAACCCATTTTGCTATTTTGCATACGTATTCAGTTTAATATTAGCCGCTAGTATGGCGACTGTATGGCTGCTATATAGCTACTGAGTATCATTGAACCTGCTCTATTCAACTTGAATCAGTCAGGTCAATTTGAGGAGTATAATTTCAGCTGTATTAGTTAAAGCTGTGTAAATTAAAGTTGTGTAAATTAAATTAGCTTATTGCTATGGCGTTGACGCAACCATAAAATGGTTTGGCTCAAACCGGTCTCTGATCGGACTAGAACAATTTATACCTGGTTATTGATTTTCTCATCACATTCTCATCAACAGAGTGACCTACTTATTTTCATAAATATCCTTGCATACGTATTCAATCGATTTTTTGGATAAATACATCGGGTGAATACGTATGCATACGCTATTCATCTGCCAGTCTGCCCTTTATATTAAAGTTGTTCACAACTTACCGTCTTTTTAGCTTTATTTAGCAAGATGACGTGACAAGACTAATAAAAAATATAATTATTAAGCTAATGGGAAAATGGCTTATAAAAATTAATTAAAAATCAGCCAGGGGAACCTTTCAATGTTAAATTTTAAACCAAGTAAAATGACGTTAGCGTTAATTTCAAGTGGCCTTATCGCCTTAAGCACACCAACGTTTGCAGCTGAAGAAGTTGCAGCAGCTAAAAAGACTGACGAAAAAGAAATTGAAGTTATTGAAGTTAGTGGCTTTCGTAAAAGTATTGTCGAATCTATCAACCTTAAGCGTTATTCATCAAACGTAGTTGAAGCTATTTCAGCAGAAGATATAGGTAAATTGCCAGATTCTTCAATTGCTGAATCCATTGCTCGTTTACCGGGCCTAGCAGCACAGCGTATTGATGGCCGTGCGAGCAAAGTCAGTATTCGTGGTTTTGGCGAAAATGAAAGTGGCACCACCTTAAATGGTCGTGAGCAAGTGTCCATTGGTGATAACCGCGGCGTTGAATTTGACCTGTACCCTTCTGAAATTATGAGCGGCGTTACCGTTTATAAAACACCCAATGCTAGCCTTGAAGGTGAAGGTATTGCCGGTGTAATCGATTTACAAACCATTAAACCGTTAGACCAAGACGGTCGTGTTATTCAATTTAATGGTACCTATGAAAACACCAGTTTTGATAAATTAAACCCTGATGGTGATGATGATGGTTTAAAAGGCACCTTCTTCTATATGGATCAATTTGCTGATGATACCTTAGGTGTAGCTTTTGCCTACACCACCATGGCATCACCTAACCAAGAGAAACGTTGGAATTCATGGGGTTATCCTGAGTTTGAATATGAAGATGGCTCAAAAGGTTCTATCTTAGGGGGTGCTAAGCCATTCGTTCGCTCATCTAACTTAGAGCGTGACTCAGCTATGTTAGTGATTGAAGCTACGCCAACCGACGACATAAAAATGACCTTTGATGCACTTTATGTCGACTTTTTAGATACCAAAATTTTACGTGGTATTGAAATACCTTTCGCATGGGGTCAAGGTTCTATTTCGGCTGATACCGCGGTAATTGACGCGGCAACAGGCTTTGTTACCAGTGCAATCACACAAGATCAACGCGTTGTAGTACGTAATGACTATGAAGAACGTGAAGCACAATTAATGTCATTGGGTTTTAATACTAACTGGGCCGTAACGGATGGTTGGACATTAGATTTTGATGTGGCTTATTCAAAAGTTGAACGTGATGTTTACAGTGTTGAAAGTTATGCTGGTACGGGTCGTGGTGATAGTCGAGGTGCTGGTGATGATTTAGGTTACACTTTTAACTCAGGCAATACCGGTGCTACTTTCTCTCACGGCTTAGATTATAGCGATTACAACCTAATGCAACTCGGCGGTCCATTAAGTTGGGGTTGGAGTGGCGCATTAAATGACCAGTATGGCGTTACCGGTACTGAGTACGAAAACCAATTACAAGATGGCTTTATCAATACCCCAAGCATTGATGATGAGCTAATGTCATTAAAGTTTGCTGCTAACCAAGAACTTGATTTTAACTTCATCACTGAAATAACTTACGGCGTTGCTTATCGCGAACGTGAAAAAACCAAGCAGTCTGAAGGTTATTTCATGACCTTAAGTGATTTTTCTCTTGATAATCCAGGCATGAAAGTTGTACCAGAAGAATACCGTGAAGGCACTGCTAATTTAGACTTTATTGGTATGGGCGATATGATCGCTTATGACACTATGGGCTTAATCAAAGATGGTTATTATAACCTAATGCAAGAAAGCTTAACTAACCCAACGCATGCTACCAAGTCTTGGATGGTCAATGAAAAAGTAATGTCTGCTTTTGTACAAGCTGAAATATCTTCTGAAATTGCGGGTATGCCCTTAACCGGTAATTTTGGTGTGCGTTATGTTTATACCGACCAATCGTCACAAGGCAATGCTTTTAACACGGTTGATGGTTTAGTGGTTACTCAACCGACTGACGTGAGCCATGACTATAGTCACTTTTTACCGAGTGTAAACTTGTCGATGCAAATTGACGATACTCAAACATTACGCTTTGGTGCTGCAAAAACTATTTCTCGTGCGCGTTTAGATGAAATGAATGCGTCATTTAACGCCTCATATAATCAACAACCCGATACCGAAGGTAACTACTGGAGTGTCTCAGGGGGTAACCCTTCACTTGAACCAAAAGAAGCCATTGGACTTGATTTATCTTATGAAAATTACTTCAGTGCTGAAGGTTACTTTTCCGTAGCACTTTTCCACAAAGATTTACAAAACTGGATCTTTGATGGTAGTTACGCCGTGGATATGACTGGCGTAGCAAACCCAGCGACAGGTGAAATACCGGCAACCACATCAGGTACTGGTAATGGTAAAGTCAATGGTGGTGAAGGCACGCTTTGGGGTTATGAATTATCGGCCACTTTACCCCTTAACATGCTAACAGAACATCTTGATGGTTTCGGAATTATTGCGAGTTATACTGGCATTGAATCTGATATGAAAGATCAAAATGATAATGACTACGAGTTACCTGGTTTATCTAAAACTATTACCAGTGCAACCTTTTATTACGACAAAAATGGTTTCTCTGCTCGTGCCAGTATGCGTAAGCGTGATGCCTTTAAAGGTGATGTTTACGGCCTAGGTTTCAATACAGTACAAGTTGATATTGTCGGTGAAACTATTGTTGATGCACAAATTGGTTATGACTTCGCTGAAGGTGGTTTTGAAAGCTTAGAAGGTTTATCTATCTTCTTACAAGGTTATAACTTAACTGAAGAGCCATTCACCTCATTACAAGGTGAAAATGCACTACAAGTACGTGATTACCAAGACTACGGAAGCTCTTATTTATTAGGCTTTAGCTACAAAATGTAATTTTTTAGTCTAGTGCGATAAAGTAAAGCCCTTGTGATAATCTCTTGCAAGGGCTTTTTTATTTAACCTACATTGGTATCACGCTCGAGAAATATTATGCATAAAAATAACACTCAAGGTCAGATAAAAAATATCGTTATTGTGGGTGGTGGTACCGCTGGATGGATGACAGCTTCACTACTCGCCAAAGTACTAGGTAAAACCCTCAATATTACGTTAGTTGAATCAGATAACATTGGCATTGTGGGTGTTGGTGAAGCCACCATACCTCCTATCGTTAACTTTAACCGCGCTATTGGCATTGACGAAAAAGCGTTTATTAAAGCCACTAAAGGCACCATAAAACTGGGGATAGAATTTAATCACTGGCATAAAGACGGTGAGCGCTATATGCATGCTTTTGGCAGCATAGGTAAAAAATTCCCTTTTTGTGATTTTCATCATTTCTGGCAAAAACATCAACAATTACAAAGTGGCAGCGACAATATTGACGGTAACAGTTTCTGGGATTATTCCTTAAACTACCAAGCCGCTAAGCAAGGTAAGTTCGCGCCAATTAAACAAATTCCCAATACCAATTTACCTGGGTTAGCCTACGCTTATCATTTTGATGCTGGTTTATACGCTAAATTCTTACGTAAACACGCAGAGGGCTTAGGGGTAAAGCGCATTGAAGGAACGATTACCGACATAGCGCAAGATGATAAATCAGGCGATATCAACAGCGTAACACTTGAAGATGGCACCAGTATTAGCGGTGATTTATTTATTGACTGTACGGGCCTAGCGGCTATTTTAATAGAAAAAACACTCAGTACCGGTTATGACGACTATTCTCACTGGTTGCCCTGTGATCGTGCCATCGCCGTACCCTGTGAAAAAACCGATCATATTGAACCTTACACCCGCTCAACTGCCCATAAAGTTGGCTGGCAATGGCGCATTCCACTGCAACATAGAACAGGAAACGGCTTAGTTTATGCCAGTAAACACATGAGTGATGAAGAGGCTAAAGCGTTATTACTCAAAAATATTGACGGTAAAGCGCTAGCCGAGCCAAAAATCATTTCATTTAAAACCGGTCGCCGCCGTAAACAATGGAATAAAAATGTTATTGCCATTGGTTTATCTAGTGGCTTTTTTGAACCCTTAGAAGCCACTAATATTCATTTAATTCAAACAGCTGCTACGCGCTTAGTTAAATTTTTTCCTCACTACGGTATTAACCTTGAAGAAGTGAACGAATTCAATCGTCAATCAAAGACGGAGTCTGAAGGTATTCGCGATTTCATTATTTTACATTACAAACTTAATAACCGCGGCGATAGTGAATTTTGGCGGGCTTGTCAGCGCATGGATGTACCTGAGTCATTAATGAATAAAATTCAGTTATTCAAAAAAACAGGGAAAGTATTTTGTCAGCCTGACGATTTATTTACTGAAACAGCATGGCAACAAGTCATGATAGGTCAAGGTAATATACCTGAAGATCATCACCCATTAGTCGATACCTTATCAACAGAACAGGTGGACGATTTAATGAAAAACTTAAAAATATTAATCAATCGTACGGTAGAAACAATGCCAAGCCACGATGATTTTTTACATTCACTTTAAGCCTGTTTGGTAGCAACAAACCTATAACTTAAAAACCAGTAACTTAAGAAACTAATAGGTTAACAAAGCTATCGTTTAAAAAAGCGGTGAATTAACAAATTTACCGCTTAAACATATATTCATCAGGTGTATGCAATTCGTTGTTCTACTTTGTGGACGTGGCACTTGCAGCACCTAAAGAAAATAGCGTCATGACTAAAATAGATTTCATCATGACTTTTTCTACAGCTTATTATTCAGTTTCATTACTAGGTTTTATTTAATAGGACTAGGCTTAGAAACCTGTTCCATTAAGTCATTATTCCATTTTCCTTCTACCGATACATGCGCTAAAGCACCCAACATAACAGCTTCAATTAAGTTATGGTTAACATAAGCATAACTACCAGGTTGTTTAAAGGTATACATTGCTGCAACAGCTGAGCCGCCAAGTACTGACCATGTTTCTTGATTAGTGATCGGTGTGTCATTAAATGAACCACCTGGCCATACAAGATCACCGTGACCACCAATCAAATGGATACGGGTGTCACGATTTGCTTCTGAATGTAGAAATAAAACCGTTTCACCCACTTTGGCTGTCATGGCATTTTCACCCGTTAAAGCACCCACTTTGCCATTAAAGGTAATATGTGTCGGAATTAAACCTCGCATTACAGCCATAGTGTCAGCCATGCCCTCTGCCGGTGAGTTATAACGTTTGTATTTACCATGGTCATCTTTAGGCACATACCAATCTTGCTCGCCGATATAATAGGCTTTGTCATAGCTTACAGATTGACCCTTTTCATCTTTTAAACCTTCACGGGGTAAAATCATAATAGCGCCATTCATCCCTGAAACAATGTGGAATGGAATCATGACACCACCGGGTGCACAATGATAAACAAACACACCGGCTTTAGTGGCTTTAAAACGAAGTACAACTTGTTCGCCAGGAGATACATCGGTTAAAGCACCACCACCCAAAGCACCTGTTGCCGCATGAAAATCTATGTTGTGGAGAAGTGTATTTGTTTTAGGATTTTTCAGGGTTAGCTCTACATAATCCCCTACGTGCGCGACAATCATTGGACCCGGGTTTGAACCTTCAAAGGTCATTGCTTGGACAAATGCGCCGGGTGATATTTCAATCTCTTTTTCAACCACTTCCATAGTCATAGCAATAATTTTAGGGCCACCCTTAGCCACTTGCTCATGCTTAGGTAAAAATGGTGGTGCTACTAATATTTGTGTTACGCGCTCAAGTCCTTGCGCTTGTGATGCAATGCCTACTTTAGCAGTATCAAGTGTCTTACCTGCATATGACCCTGCCGAAAAGGCTACCAGTGTTGTAGTAACTGCGATACTTAGGGCTAATTTTTTAAAAGGATTCATCATTATGTCTCCGAGGTTTATTATCAATTACGTTCTTATCAACGCTAAGTCGTAACCATACCTTAAAACTTTTATATATCATTGATTTAGATCAAAAGAGCCATTAACACATCTAAATCATTTAAACGACATTGGTAATACTTTTTGCAACATTGCCGTAGTGTAGCCATCAGAAAAATGAAAATAGACAGCAACTAAGCATAGAAATATTTGGAATATACCTAACTCAAAACTCGGCGATACATACTGAACAATACATACTGAATGAAATAGCTTACCTCACACCAAAACCCCAGCAAGTGAGGTTGACTTCAACTTGTCGCCAAAAATAAAGCTAACAGAGGGGGCGTTGTGGGTAAATTACGATAGTTAATTCTCTGTTATATTTTTAATGCAATATAGTGTTTAAAACGAGCATCAGTAATTCAAACAGGCATTTGACTTCATGGTAACTCAATGACTATATAGTGGATAAGCGGACTATATATTGTGATAAACCTTAGTCGACTGACCTAAGAAAAAATCGATAGCTAGCTTCCGCTCAACACATAGCATTGTGAGCTTCCAACATTAGTTGATTTTGCCCATTGGGTGTTGCCATATTTATTGAGATGCTTCCAACTTTATTTAGATGTTTCCAACTTTATTCAGCGGCTACTTCAGGCCAGTGTATTTTTGAGCCATCAAGACCCTTTTTACAACTCAAGGGATCCTTGCCTTTATAGTTTCTACAGCCCCAAAACTCGCCATTTTTACTGGAACGTAACACCCTCTCTGCATTACATTTTTCACAAGTGGGTATGGCATTTTGACATATCAACAGACAGGATTAAAAGCGCTAGGCTCTATATAAGTTCGACTTTAGTCCGTCAACTGCTTAACGTGCAATTAACGTGATGAGTTAACAAAATAATCAATTAAAAGTAGCCAAGCACCGGATAAAACCTTTATCGATAAAATTAGTCGGGGCTGGGACTTTCTCGGTTACCATTTTGATAGCAAACACTTAACCGTGACAGCAAAGACGGTAGAAAAACACCTTTTGCATTACTGACAGCCTTATGAGCAACTAAACATGAAAAAACCCTCCTCAGATGAGATGGTTTTGACCTTAGGTTGGTATGTAAAACGTTAGCAGTAATGGGCTGCCAAAGGCTTAACGGGCATTATGATTAACCTTACCAGGGGGGCGATAATGACGAACAAAATCGTATTGTGTTCGCCCTAAAATTTCCTGGTACATCGGCAAATCATAATATAGCGCCATAAAAATCGACCGTTTCGCGGATAAAGTCACAGTTAAATAAATATATAATTAAAAAACCCTAACGGCTCGCACTCTTTGACTATAACCCTTACCATTTGAAGCCATGGACCCGTTCGTGAAGTACTGCTGCCAAGCAAAATTATTGTTAATTTGCGACGAACTCCAATAGCTGGTATCGGCAAAACCGCCAACCCCATTGATATGTAAGTTTTCGTACATCAAGTTTAACTCATCTTTTGAAGGGAGAAACCAACCTTCGAAGCCATTATAGTTATGACTACTAGCCAATATCGCGGCCCTATGAGGTTTATTCCCCATATCTGGTTCGTTAGTGCATGTGTGAGCCAATATAGTAGCTGTGTTAGTCTTCCCCTCGCCTACAGATGTGCCAAACGCCCCACTCACAATCTCACCATAACATCCCCATTCGGCACCTGTGCCATAATATTCATCCTGGTCCAAGGGGGCCGCTTCTATTCCATGAAGCCCGCCATCGGTAATATAAAATATCCAACCGCCTGCAGGACCTACGTCACCTATTTCATAAAACACGGGGCATTCTCCTTGCGTCCAGGTAGGCTGACCATCACAGAATGACAAACTACTGGCATCTTCAGCCGGAGCAGATATCATCATCCAAGCATTGCCGTTCCAGTACTGCATATCACCCTCAAACGCACCATTATACATGATGCCATCAGCACCAGCTGCACCCGTATTACCGGTTAGACCTTGAACACCCGACGCGCCAGTGGCACCCTGAATACCTTCAGGGCCAGCAACGATGCTATCAGCTCCAGCTAATCCCTGGATACCTTGATCACCCGCTGAACCCATTGCACCATCGGCACCTTTTAAACCCAGCAGACCCGTTGCGCCAGTAGCTCCCGTATTACCGGATAAACCTTGAACACCCTGCGCGCCAGTAGCACCGGCGTCGCCCTGTATACCTTGCGCACCCGTTAAACCCAATGCCCCATCGGCACCCACATTACCGGATAAACCTTGAACACCCTGCGCGCCAGTAGCACCGGCATCACCCTGTATACCTTGCGCACCCACTAAACCCAATGCCCCATCGGCACCCGCATTACCGGGTAAACCTTTAGCACCCTGCGCGCCAGTAGTACCGGCGTCACCCTGTATACCTTGCGCACCCACTAAACCCAATGCCCCATCGGCACCCGCATTACCGGGTAAGCCTTGAGCACCTTGGATACCTTGAGCACCCGTGGCTCCAGCAGTACCCGGTGTTAGACTGATTGTTTCAATGCGTGTTTCTAGCTCATTAAAGTTAGCATTGACATCGTTGGCATTAGCGACACTACCATTACTAAAAACCGTTAAATCACCGGCCAAAGCGGGTGTGACTGCCAGTGAGATACAGACACTCAAAATAGCGAGGACGGGTATGCCTATCGGTGTTTTCTTCATCTTTTTACCTTATTGGTGTGACTGACATTAAATGTTAATTAATTTTTTTAGGTTATAATTTCATGCCGTTGTCTTGCTACTCGGTAGCGCTACTCTAGGTATCACTGCCCCATTGTAAATTGCCCCATTGTAAATTGCCCCAGACCTTATTGGGCTATGCCTCAAGAATGGCAAGGGTCTGATTAAAGTGACTTTGTGCCAGGTCGCATCTACGAGTGTGATGGCCGAAATAGTATCTAATAATGTCGTGATACCTTGGTCTACCGACAGGTCGGCTAGACTTGGGGTGGGACACTATTGAGCAAAGGGAATTCATTTAATGTCGACATTTATCAGTAACGCCTTATCTTGAAATATATAAATATATATCCGTGAGTTTGCGTTTTAAAGACCTGCAGCAAGCAGAGTAAACTAGGAGCTTTATATTATACTGTGCACTGCACTCCTTCATTTTATATATAATACATTACCTTACATTCTTAGTACATTAGCTTACACTTTGTAATGCATTATACTTGCACTTTAAATACAAATAAATTGATTAAGCGCCGTATTAATGAGACCCCATCTAATCATCTTGGTAAAATAGGGGGCATCTTAGCTCATGTGATGAGGCCTACCCATTACGTGCCATTAATCAAGTAAAAATCAGTAGCGGGGTGGGGAGTAGAGCTTTGACGGATAAAAAATCAGCCCAAGTAACTATAGCGTAAAGACTTGTTGTGAAAAGCTCACTAGCCATCTCTGACTGAACGGCGATTATGGTTTAGGGCGGACGTTAGCCAAAACTCGCTACTAATGTAGCCACTACGCACTTTAAGTCATCCCAATTCAACTCATAACTATATGGTTGCTAAGCCGACTATTTATTGTGATAAACCTTAGTCAGCTGACCTAAGAAACAATCGATAGCTAGCTTCCGCTCAACACATAGCATTGTGAGCTTCCAACGTTAGTTGATTTTACCTATTGGGTGTTGCCATATTTATTGAGATGCTTCCAACTTTATTCAGCTGCTACTTTAGGCCAGTTTATTTTTGAGCCATCAATACCATTTTTACAACTCAAGGGATCATTACCTTTATAGTTTCTACAGCCCCAAAACTCGCCATTTTTACTGGCACGTAACACCATTTCTGCATTACATTTTTCACAAGTGGGTATCACATTTTGACATGATGGATTTAAACAAACTTTAAAACCTTTATGGCGTTTTTGGCTCATGGGGCTTGCACATTTAACGCACGGTTGTTCTGTATGCTCGCAGCGCGGAAAGTGTGAACAGGAATAAAAAGCGCCATACTGACTGGCACGTTTTTTTAATGTGCCAGTTTCACAAACCAGACAGTTTAGCTGGTCAATAAATGCTTGGCTGGTGGCACTGCCAAATTCATCTAGCTCAAGATCAAGGCTATGTTCGTCGATAAGCTCTTGAACAAAGCAGCTGGCATTGCTCATATCGGCAATAATATAAACTCTGTCTTTAGCCCTGGTTAGCGCGACATAAAATAATCGCCGCTCTTCTGCATAAGCAAAAGCTTCTTTTTTAGCGAGCAGTGCATCAAGCAGTGCGGGCGTTGCTTTTTCAGAAGGAAAGCCATGCGCGCCTTTTTTCAGTCCGATAATAATCACATAATCAGCCTCTTTACCTTTTGAAGCATGAAAAGATTGCGCTTCAATGTTTAATAACGAGTATTGATTATTTAACTGCTTTAACGCTGCTTTACTAGGTAACTGAAACCAAAAACGCGCCAGTAAGTAAACGCTCACTGGCTGAGATACTTTAGCTGAAATAGCAGCTAAAGCCTCATCAACCGCGCCATTTTCCAGCTCATCAATCACATTTTTATTTGATGAATTAAAAGCAGCATTCTCACGTTTAAGCAGTGAAACCGCAGGGCCTTGAACCTGTTTAAAGGCGTTAATTTTTTTATGAATTTGTGCCGGATTTTTACCAATAAAATTTGTCGCGACTTTGCTAATTTGATTATTAAAGCGAAAAGTTTTATCTAATACTGATTGCGTGGTGGCGCCAAAAAAATCAGCAAAACCTGTGGTTAACCTCAGGTCTGCACCACTAAAACGATAAATAGCTTGCCAGTCGTCACCAACGGCAAAAATTGAACAGGCTTTATTATTATCACGTAATGCTTTAACTAATCGCGCCCGTGGCACTGATATATCTTGAAATTCATCCACCATAATATAACGCCACGGCGATTTAAATTGCCCCGTTTGAACATACGCTAGCGCTTTATTGATCATATCTTCAAAATCAATTTCTGCTTGGCGTTTTAAATGGGCCTCATAGGCAGTTAAAATCGGCTTAAGTAACACCAGTGCCTTGGCGGTTTGCTGTGGATCAGCAGAATGGGCAATAACCTTATCTTTTAAGCTATGCTCTAACGCGGCCTCTAAGGTAGAGTCAACATCAGCCGCTTTATAAAGCCCAACTAACTGACAAAACAAGCTAGCGAGTGCGGTTATTTGTCCACTTTCTTTTAAACTTTCCAGTATCGCTTCATCGGGCAGTAATTCAACGGCAATTTTTTGGCGAGTAAAAAACGCTTCTAAAGTGCTAAGTAACCGCCCTTGTTTATGCTGCGCGTAGCTTAATTCAAGACAAGGAGTTTGATAATGCTGATGAGTATTGCGCTTCCATGTTATCGCCTCATGGTAGGCCTTTTTATCAATAAAAGGCGCGGTATTGCCTTGCTCATCTATAGCGTAATATTCAATATAAACATTCAATTCAGGCAGAAAAAAGTTTGGTTGATATTGCCTACCCGCTATGGTTTTTAGCTTGTGTGCATAGCTAGCCTCATATTGATATTCTATACCGTGATTAAATAACCAATTGGCAATAGTGAGATCAGCAAAGCTTTTAACCTTATCGCCTTTTAAACTACGAATATCGTTGTCGGTTAAATATTGGTAGTACTCACCTAAGCTATTAAAATCAAAATCGTTTCGCTCAACATAATAATACTGAGTGAAATATTCAATGACCAAATATCGATACTGAGCATGCTGATCAATTAAGCGTTCAAAACAGCTTTGGATCCACTTAACCTTAGTTTTTTCATCTGTGGCTAATACCGACAAGCTAGGTTTAGCCCCCTCCACCTGAGCAATAATATTTAGGCCTAAACTATGAAAAGTTGTCGCACTTATTTCAGTGGTCGCCAGTTTGTCTTTTATTCTTTCATCCATTTCGTCAGCAGCTTTACGGCCATAAGCCAGTAATAACATTTCACTAGGTTGCGCTTGTTGGCTATTAAGTAAATAACCGGCGCGTCCTACCATAACACTGGTTTTGCCCGTGCCAGCGCCCGCTAGCAACAAATTATTATCATTGTCGATAATACAAGCTCGGCGCTGATGTAGTGTTAAAGGATTAGACTCAACATTATCAAAAAAGTGTTGATGAACTTGCAGCTGCCGCTTGATATAGCGTTCACGACAATCGTCTATATCCTGCGCTTGCCAATGTTGGTAATGGTTAAGCAATTGCAGTTTTTCAGTCACCATTACTTTTGCTTTACTCTTGTTGATCCAAGAAAACCAACGCGTAAACTCTTGATTAACGGCTAATTGAACGCGTTTAATAGTCGATTGTCGTAGATATTTCTCATGAGTAATTTTTTTTATCGCACTTAATAATGTGTCAAGCCGTGGCATGTTAGCCGCGACCCAAAGTTGCTGACAATGGCCCTGCTGCATAAGCCTAGAACTATAAGCTAGCATGGTAAAAACATAGTTTTTATTGGCCGTTTTTAAGGTGACGATTTGCCCAAAAAAACTGAGACAAAACATTGGAGGGACTAGAAGATCTTGCCATTTAATTTCAATTAAACTGTTTTCAACATCAAAAGACAAGCCAATTTCATTGATATTAATTGTCGTGTTTTTACCCATAAAACGGCCAAAAATACTTGAAGGGATATATTTCATTTACAACAAAAACCTAACACTGGAGAGAGAAAACAAGGAAAGAACTTATTCTAACATTAGTCATGCAAACAGGTAGGAATAAAAAGCGCTAGGCACTTTGTAGGGGGGGGGGACTTTAGGCAATCAAGTTGAATGAAATTTAACCGTCAACAACAAAAATACCGTTCTAAAAAAATCACCCAACGCCAAATGAGCACCCGCAGGCCCTTTGTAGGTTGGACTTTAGTCCAACAAGTTAAATGAAATTTAACCGTTAACAGCACAAATACCGAAAAAATCAATACCCGCGACAGCTGTTTGTTAACCCATCACATTAACTGCCCGCTAAGCAGTTGACAGACTAAAGTCCGTCCTACAAAAAGCACATAAGAAAAATAATAAAAAAAAGCCCAACACCACATAACATCCGCAGGCCCTTGTAGGTTGGACTTCAGTCCAACAAGTTAAATGCAATTTAACCGTTGACAGCACAAATACCAAAAAAAACAATACCTGCTACAGCTGTTTGTTAACCCATCACATTAACTGCCCGCTAAGCAGTTGACAGACTAAAGTCCGTCCTACAAAAATCACAAAAAAATCACAAAAAAAAGCCCAACACCACATGACACCCATAGGCCCTTGTAGGTTGGACTTCAGTCCAACAAGTTAAATACAATTTAACCGTTAACAGCACAAATACCGAAAAAAATAATACCCGCCACAGCTGTTTGTTAACCCATCACATTAACTGCCCGCTAAGCAGTTGACAGACTAAAGT